>JAYRVV010000293.1:0-12560 GCA_041918415.1 Bdellovibrionota bacterium
AATCATGGATGAAATTTGATTGGGGTTTAAATTTTCTACAACCTCTTTAATGGCCGGTTCAAGATCGCTGGTGCTCACAAATCCAATGTAGCCACCCTCACTTTTTGCGGGGCCTTGTGTGTGCTGTTTGGCCAGTATTTTAAACGCTTCGATGTTGCTTGCGTCTTTTGTTAGTTTTAAAAATTGACCAGATGTTGTGGTTTGTTTGCTTCTAAAAAACATAAACAGTTCAACCTGAACCGTGTTGCTGGCCATGGTCTTGTGAAAACGTTCAATGTCTTTATCGTCAATCTTGACTTGTGGCTTGATCACCAAGTTTAACAATCTGGATTGATGGATTTGGTCTTTTAAGGTTTCTCGATATTGTTCAATCGAGATGTTTTCTTCCTTGAGAGCATTGTGAAGTTGAGATGTTCGATTAAATCCGTTTTGTCTCATGACTTCTTGTATGGCTTGGTCAATGTCATCTTTGCTGGCGCTAAGATTTCTTCGTTCAATTTCGTCTTCAAGCAGGATTTTGTCTATCATTTGATTGAGCGTCGAAGATTGGTTTTGCTTGTCTTTAGATTTTTGCATGCTTTCGTTCAGTTCAGATTGAAGGATGATTTTACCATTGACGACACCTACGATTCGGTCAATCTCCTTGGGTAATCCTATCGTCGTGATTGAAACGATCAATAAAAGCACCATTTTGAAAAAACGATTAAAGCAATTGGTCAAACAGGGCATAATTCCTCTCTATTTTTAATTTGGAAAACAAGTCACGTTTAAAGTCATTCACGGCTTTTTCTTTCGCTTCGAGCAACATGTTACTTTCGATGAATGCTTTGGTTTCATCGAATGATTTGGTTCTCGGCTCAATGACATTGGTAACCCTAACAATGTAAAACCCATAATCCGTAGGAATGATGGAGCTGTGTCGTTTATGTTTTAAATGGGGAACCACTTTTGAAAAGTAATCGGGCAGATTTGAAGAGGGAATGGGTTTGAGTTTGCCTCCGTTCTTTCCATCTTCAGAAAGTGAATGAATTTTGGCCATCACATTAAAATCTTTGCCTTCGTTGAGCTCTTGTAAAACTATTTTTGCAGCTTCTTCGTTGGCCAACACGATTTGCTCCAGCTCGTAGCTTTTTTCAACAACAAATTGGTTTTGATGTTTGTTGTAAAATTGAAGCACATCTGTAGGATTTGGTTTAGCGACATCTTTGGTGATGGTTTCGATCAATTTTGAAACAATCATGGATTTTTCTATGTTTTGATGAAACACATCCTCATCAATGCCTTTCGATTTTAACAAGGCCTTGAAATCTTGTTGTTCATAATCCTGTGTGATGGCTTGAATGTGCTGATCCAATTCGCTTTTTGAGATTGATACGTTTTTTTCTTTGGCGGCAATTAAGAACGATTCTTGTTCAAGCAATTCGTTGAGCACTTCATTGAACATTTTTTTCTTGGATTCGCCAGTTTGTTTTTCAATGGCATCACCATATTCTTTCAGTTTTGATTTAAAATCATTCACCGTGATGGTGTGTCCATTGACTTTTGCGAGAGAGGCCTGGCCCGGTCGAAGCTGGCATGATCCAAGCAAGACTAAAAATAATACAATCAACAATTTCATTGGTCGTTGCCCTTTATAACGGTGATGGGCTTAACAGCTTTTGAAATGTTTTCAAAATATGTGGCGATGTCAGATTTAGATTTTAAATCCAAAAGCAATTGATCAACCTCATGTTTGTGCTTTACCTTGATGAGGTGGCTTTTAATTTGCTCAAAATGCTTGTCAAAACCCCGTTGCTCTTGGGTGAGTAAGATGATGTGAAAGCCAAGCTCTGTTTGTGTGATTGGGCTTGTCTGACCAACATCTTGAATATCGAATGCGGCCTGAGAAAAATATTGAACCCCTTGATTTCTTTTGATCCAACCAAGATCACCACCCTTGCTTTTTGTGGACTCATCCTCACTGAATTGTTTGGCGAGTGACTCAAAATTCGCGGTGGATTTGTTTTTAGAAAAAAGTTGCTCGATGTGTTTTGCTTTTTTAAGTGAAGCCTCTCGTTTGATTTGATTAGGATCAACTCTAATGAGAATGTGACTGACACGAACGGATTCAATTTTGTCTTTGTTTTGATGAAAATGTTCTTCAACTTGAGTTTTTGTTGGCTCGAAAGCAATTTTACTGACGAACTCTTTTAAATAAGTGGCAACGATGATGGATTTGATGTCCAAAGATCGATGGTGAATCTTATCTTCGAGGGCCTTTTGAAAAAGCAGTTCCTGTTCAATGAGTTCTTGCGCGAGTTCCTTTTTTTCATCGTCTGATTCAAATCGATTGACGGTGTGTTGATCAACTTTCAAAAGAGCTTGCTCCAGCTCGCTTACGGTGATGGGCTCACGGTTAACCAAGGCAATGGTCTTGCTTTTATCGTAACTGGTTTGACATCCGCTCAGCGTCAAAACCATGAAGGTCAAATACACTTTCATAAATTCAAGATCTTTTAGGCAAATTCACGTCAATTGACAAGGGTAAAACCAACAACAAACCGCGTTAAATTTGATCTGCTGTGAGCTGATTTAACAATTGCTTGGTTTGTGTGATTGAGTCGATCTCAGGGTCAACGTTCAGTGTCAGTTTTTGTCCAGGGTCCAGCTTAATGCGCTTGTCTTTTTTCATCAGTTTGATCAGCACATCAACTGAAATGGGAGCTTGATCGATAAATTCAATGATGGGCTTATCCACCGTGAGCTTCAATTTGGCGACGCCAGCCTTTTTGGCCAGTATTTTAAGATCAATGATTTCAAAAAGGTTTTGAACGAGAGGTGGAATTGGGCCAAATCGATCTTTGAGTTCATTTTGAATTTGTGTGAGAACGTCGATGTTGGGTGCTTTGGATAGTCGTTTGTAAAACTGCAATCGAGTGGGTTCATTGGGAATGTATTGATCGGGAATATAAGCTGGTATCGATGTTTGAATCTCAGGCTCAAAATCGATTTCCACTTTTTCATTTTTCAATTTTCTGATCTCTCTTTCCAACAGCTGGGTGTAAAACTCAAATCCGATGTTGGCCACATGACCCGATTGTGCTTGACCAAGAAGGTTGCCGGCGCCTCTGATTTCCAAATCATGGAGGGCTATTTTTAACCCTGAACCCAGATCCGTGTAACGTTGTAGGGCTTTTAAACGTTTGAGTGCATCTTTTGAGATCATGTCTTCTCCAGGTATCAAAAGATAGCAATAAGCAGATCGATCTGATCGGCCGACCCGTCCTCTCAATTGATACAGCTGACTTAATCCAAACATGTCGGCACGATGAATGATGATGGTGTTGGCATTGGGAATGTCCAAACCCGATTCCACGATGGTTGTACACAACAGCACATCACACTCGTGGCGTATGAATTGAAGCATGCGTTTTTCAAGCTCGTGTTCCTGAAGCTGACCATGAACGGTCACAATTTTGGCTTGTGGATTGAGTTTATGGATGTAAACTTTCATGGCATCCAGGGTTTCAACCCTGTTGTGCAAGAAATACACTTGACCATTTCGCGAAAGTTCTTTGTTGATGGCTGACTGTATGACCTGATCATCGTTTTTACACAAATAAGTGTGAATGGATTTTCGATCGATGGGTGGGGTGTTGATGACCGATAAATCCCTGATGCCGGTCATGGATAGTTGCAATGTTCTTGGGATTGGAGTGGCCGTCAAAGTCAGAACATGCACAAGGTTACGGTATTTTTTTATTTCTTCTTTATGTTTGACGCCAAACCGATGTTCTTCATCAAGCACCAAAAGACCCAAACGGTTAAACGAAACATCTTTGGAAAGCAACCGATGAGTTCCAATGACAATGTCAACGTTCCCATCTTTTAATTTTTGCACCACATTTTTTTGCTCTGTCGAAGTTTTGAATCGACTTAAATAATCAATGTTAATGGGAAAATTGGCGAAGCGATTTTTAAAAGTTTCATAATGTTGTTGACATAACACCGTGGTGGGCACGAGAACGGCCACCTGCTTGCCTTCTTCCACGGTTCTAAACGCAGCCCTTAAAGCGATTTCTGTTTTTCCAAAACCCACATCACCACACACCAATCGATCCATGGGCCTGTTGGATTCAAGATCCGTGAAGACATCTTTCAAAGTGTTGAGTTGATCTCTGGTTTCCTCATGTGCAAATTCTCCCTCAAAGGTTAAGTAGCTTTCATTGGCTTGGTCAAAAGGCACACTTTGTGCAACTTTTCTGGTGGCGTACAGTTTGATCAAATCCTGAGCCATTTCTTCAACGGCTTTTTGAGCCTTCTGTTTGGTTTTTTCCCAAACGGAATGTTGTCCCATTTTATCCAGTACTGGTCGTTTGCCATCGCTGCCAATGTATTTGTGTATTCTGTTGAGCCTGTAAACGGGCAAAAACAGTTTGTCACCGCCGTGATATTGCAATTCAAGAAAATCAGTTTCGGATTGTTTGAATTTCATTCTTATTAATTTGATGAATTGACCAATGCCATGATCGATGTGAACAACGTAATCAGAAGGGTTCAGTTCATCCAATTGTTCCAGCCCCGCGCTGTTTTGTTTTTCATGAAAGGTGGTGTTGTGTTTTAACCCAAATATTTCGGTGTGACTGACAAAGGCAAGTTTCATTTCCTTAACAGCAAATCCGGCATCCAAATCACCTTGCATGATGTACACGTTGGAAGGTTGAAGATCTTTGTGAGATGTGGCCGATGATACAACTTTAAAATACGGTTCAATCAAATGTTTGATCCGATCGCACTGACTTGGGCTGGATGATACGAGCACACAGCAAAATCCTTGATCGATCCAGTTTTTTAAAGCCATGACCAAAGGTTCAAGTGGTTTTTCTTTTTTCTTGCTGTTGGTTAAATTGGTTCTTAATTCATCGTTCAATTCAACGGACCATTGCTTGTTTGAATCGGTGGACTCAAACAACATGTAAGGAATTTTACCAAGCACTGCATTTAAACTGTCTTGCGGATTTTTTAAATGTTTGGATGGTTTTAGGGTCATGGGGCTTAAAACAAAATGTTCGTCCAGTTGTTTGAACAAAGCCAATTCTCTTTCGATGCTCAGTTGATCGAGAACAACCCATTGTGTTTTTTCATTAAGATAATCAAACAAAGTGCTTTGTTTGTCATAAAACAATGGCACCAATGCTTGCATGGATGGGCTTAAAATTTTGTTGGAAAGTTTTTCTTCAATTTGATGTCGTTGAGCGGGTGGCAATGAGGTTTCAAGAGCCAATTGACGAAAACGGTTTTTAATCTGCGGCAACTGAGCATCTTCAATGATGGTTTCCATGGCGGGTGAAAAAACCAAGTCATGGACAGGTTCGAGCGAGGCTTGTGTGGTGGGTTCAAACGTACGGATGGATTCAATCAGGTCATCAAAAAATTCAATTCGATGTGGGCATGATTGGCCGGGCACAAACACGTCGATGATGGCACCTCGCGCACTGAATTGTCCGGGGCTGTTGACGGCATCTTCCCTGACAAAACCGGCATTGGATAAATCACCCGCCAGGGTTTGGGGATTAAAGGTTGTGTTAACCTCAAGAATGCTTTGATGTTTAAGAAACATTTCTTTATCAATGGTGTATAGGCTCAAGGCCAGGGGATGGGTCAGTATGAATGTTTTGTCATTTTTTAAGACGGATTCCAAAGTGCACAAACGCTCGTACACATGATCTTGATCCTCGATGACACTGGGTGAAGTAACCGAAGGACGAAATGGAAAGCACAAGCATTTTTCATTGGATCCGAAAAATTTCAGAAAAAAATCCACAGCACTTTGTAAGGCTTCAAGACTTTGGTCGTTGTCGCATAAAACGACAAAATGGTTGGATTGATGAAGGTAAAGCTTGGCCAAAACCATGGCTTGGCTCAAGCCTTTTAATCCATGAATATTCTTGGCTGTAAAATCTATCGTCATGTTCACTGAGTCAATGGTCTCGTCGGTTCAATCTTGAATATTACATTTTTCAAACATGGTGGGACTTTTATGGTTTTCAGGCACTTTTCGCAAATAAAAAAGGGGTGGTTAAAACCACCCCTTTTTTGATCGGGAATAAACAAAAGGGTCAGTTGATGCTGTCCGCAGGGAGTGAAATGTTTGTCCGTGTTTCTTTGGCGGCACTTTCACTGAGCTGAGATGGGAATTGACCCAAATCGGCCTGATTTTTGTACATGCCCAAAGAGACGCTGATGGATTCTTCCACGCGTTCACGGTAGTAAGGTCCGGAATTGTAGGTGCAAAATGGGTAAATTCTTCCATCTCTGGCACTGTAATGAATGATGCATCGTTTGACTCGTTCGATGTCATAATTGTATGGGTCTTGAAAGTGCATGCCCGCTATGAACAGCGTAGGGTATGCGTGTTTGGTGTGGTGATCGGCTTTGTGCGCGACCTCTTTGCTTGAGTAACCGTCCAAAACACCCAAGAGACGTTTGAATGTTAAATCTTTGGGAGCCTTGTCACTATTGTAGTGCTTTCTTAAAATGTTGAGCACTTTGGCTTTTGAAAAGAGATGGTTTGCTTTTTTACCCTTTTCATTGTTGGCTTTTATTTCTTTGGCCAAATTTTGAACATCGATCAAAGCCGATCGAAGATCAAAAAAGTCAGTCAATGAACGAACTTCTTTTTTCTCATGGGGCTCAACAAACAAATAAGCACCATTTCCACAATCGGGGTGACAGGTGATCGTCATGGCTGGTTCACCTGTGAGGGATTCGGACAGCTTTGAAAACGGAGATGTGCAACCCAAAGGCAACCATCCACCTTTGGCAGGTACAAAGCCTGTTTGCTTTTCGACGTCCATGGCCAAATGGGTCATGGTGTAACGTTTTTCCATTCTGTTTTTTTCGTTGATGCGTCCAGTGAAGCACACAGGTTGAAATGAAATACCCACGATGACATCCACATTTTCAACCGCAAATCTCACAATGTCGCCCACCTGATGATCGTTCACGCCTTTAACTAACACGGGCACAAGCACAATGCGAAGGCCGACCTTGCGAGCGTTTTCGACAACCTTACGTTTGGTGTCCATGATTTTTTCAGCGCGTGTTTTAAACTGAACATCGTCGGTGACACCATCGAATTGCAAATAAATGGTGTTCAGGCCAGATTCTTTGGCTTTTTTAGCAAACTCATAGTTCGATAAATTTTTTCCATTTGATGCCACTTGAATATGCCAAAAACCCATCTCTTTGGCCATGGCACAAATTTCGTGAAATTGTGGATGAATGGTGGGTTCTCCACCAGCAAATTGAACAACTTTGGCAGGAACAGGTTTCATGTCCCTTAAATTTTGAAGCATACGTCGAATGTCGACCAAATCTGGTTCGCAGACATAGCCGGCTGCATTGGCGTTTGCAAAACAAACGGGGCAGGTCATGTCGCAGCGGTTGGTTAAGTCCACATTGGCCAAGGCGGTGTGGCTGTGGTGCATGTTGCATATGCCGCAGTCTTCAGGGCAGCGCTTTCCGTCGGGGACGATGGGATTGGAAACGCCCTGACCATCGCCAAAACGAAACGTGAACATGTCCATGTAAATTTCTAAGTTAGGAGAAATGAGTTCTTTAAAATAGCCATGTTCTTTGCAGGTTTTTTCCATCCAAACTTTTCCATCTTCGGCGAACTTTCTGGCCTTTACGACTTTGGTGCATTCGGGGCAAAGTGATTGTGTAAAATAAGGAAGTGCCCAAGGAATTTCACGGATGGGATGACCCGAATGGGTTTGGCTGGGTTGATCAACCCACTGTGGTCTTAAAGTGCTAGCTGTCGGGTTTCCTTGATCGACGTTGACAGTGTTTTGTGTGTAATTGATGGCTTTCATTTTAAGCATGACCAATACTCCTTCTTGGTTTATTTTCTAGAACTTGCGTTTCATAGCAAATATTGTGCCAAAAATAAATTATTTTTTTAACACATATAAGTATTTATTATATAAGGAAATTTATTATATTTCTGTATAGCAAAATCATATTAATCTTTATATTTGCACAACAAAGAACAAAAACGCACAAATATGTACATCAATGTTTGATTTCTTGCCCTTGCTTAACCACAAATGCAGAGGTGTTTTGCACACCCAAGGTGATGTCCTGGTTGATGACTTGGCCATGTAATTTTGATGGTCCGTCGTAAAGTATTTCATCGGTCAACTGTAGGGATTGCTGTGGTCCAAAATTTTTCAGATAAACAACCGATTTGCCATATTGAATCCTGAAAACCTCATTGGCCTTTAGGCTAAACTCATGGTCAAAAATTTTAAGACGAATGTGAGATTGGCTGATGTCCAGAATATACAAGCCGGGCATGTCAGCAAAGGGCAATTGTTCTATGGCAAAAAGCGTTTCACTGCTTCCCTTAAGTTCGCCGGAGTCGACGTGGCGATAACATAAAATCAATTTGGCTTGTTTTATATCATCATGGCTGATTGGGTTCTTGCTGATTTTGAGCGCCTTGGAACTGATGCATAGGCCGTTTTTGTTAACGGTTGAGGTCACAAGCGAAGCGTTCAATCCTTCATATTGTCCTTGAAAACGTCCAAAGGCTTGTGTGTGATCGGTCATGCTTAATATCTGCAAGTAAATGGTCACGTTTTGTTTTCAATACTAAAAGATTCTTGGCGTCAAGACTTATCATGCAAAGAGGGTTTATCTTTGTGATTTAGGTGTGAAGTTTTGTCTGAGTTATTAGGGGCTGTAGAATAATTGACCATCTTCTTCGTTCTCGCGGACGAACCATCCTCGCGTACCTACCCAAGTACGCTGTGGTGGCTCGTTCCCTGCGGCCTCGAATCTGGTACAATTCTTCAACAGCCTAAAAACTGTATTTTTCTTTGATTCCCATTAGGGTTTATCGTTTGATTTTTCCCAGTAACTTTTGCTGTCTTTTTTTTCGACTTTTTGGTTGTATTCGAAATTGTAAGATTGACATGACAGTGAATAAGTGATGCCGTTTGAGTCTAGACATGCGCCCTCGTAAACAATGGAACCGGCCCAAACGCGACTCAATGTGATTTTGTCACAATCTTTGGAAAACAGCACAGCCTGAGTGCCGCCCGTGCACATGATGAACCCTTTTTCTTCTTTGAGAATGGTTTCTTTGTGTAAGGATTGTGCGTGAGACAATGAAAAAAAACAAAGTAGAATCCAAAAAACACTTTTCATGAACTGATCGTAACGAATGATTTTTGGTTTGAAAAGAATTCATGTAAACTTTAAACACCATGAATGAATCCGGATTAAAAGCCCTGGGGCAGATCGCCAGCGGGCTGTTTGTGTTGTTTAATCGATTTGAGAACAAAGACCATTGGCTTTTGTGCTCCTTTGTCAATCAGGTTTCGTTTGATCCACTTCGTGTGAGCATCGCCGTTAAGCCCAGCCGTGGTGTTTACGACACCTTAAAGCCAAACGCCCTGTTTTCTTTAAACATTTTAAGCGAGCATCAAGACATTAAAATATTTTTCAAAAAACACGATGAGGGTCAATCCATTTTGGCGCAATTGAAACATGAGGTTCATGCCAATGGAATTGTGTATTTAAAAGAATCATTGGGGGCATTGACGCTTAGATACCACGCCAAGCACTGTGTGGGCGATCATGATTTAATCATTGCCGATGTGCTTGATGGCAAGCTTTTTAACGAGCAATTAAAACCCAAGGTGCATGTAAGAAAATCCGGTTCGAGTTATTGATGTCGTTTGAATTTAAACCTCCCTGGCTGCTTCGCAACCGGCACGTGCAAACCATTGTGGGTCCAATCTTGAAGCTTCAATTTCCAAGCAGGTCCTTTGATCTGCTTACATTTAATGTTGATGAAAAGATTTTTTTAAGCGGAAAATTTTGGAAGAACGACGCCAGCAAGCGTTTGGTGATTTTGTACCATGGCCTGGGTGGACACGTGGATTCACATTACATTTTGGGAGCAGCACATGATTTATTCAATCACGGCTTTAATGTTTTAAGAATGTCCATGCGTGGGGCGGAACTCGAACCACCTTATTGCCCTTCGGTTTATCATGGGGGTCTGATAGAAGATTTAAATCAAGTGGTTTTAGAAATGTCAGCTAAGGGTTATGAAGTCTACCTTGTGGGTTTTTCATTGAGCGCCAATTTGATTTTAAGGTGGTTGGGGCTTGAAAAGCGATGCATTCAAAAGGCGTTTGTGGTGTCACCGCCTGTTAGGCTTTTTAAAGGGGCTCAGAATTTGGATTTACTTAAAAACAAAATTTATCAGCGCTATTTTTTAAGAAAATTGAAAAATATTTTAAAACACAAAGCGGGTCTATGGCCGGATCAATTTGCACGTTTTGCAAGGGACGAATGCTTTCAATCGGTGCAAGGTTATGATGAATGTGTCACGACAAAGTTGTTTGGTTTTTTAAATGCGCTTGAATATTATGAAAGCGCCAGCAGTTATCCTGTGTTGCCAAATATTCAAAACAAAGTTTTGATTGTGCACGCCAAGGATGATCCCTTTTTGGATCATCACGATTTACAAGCATTGAAGTGCCCACGTAACATTGATGTGCGTCTGTACAATCACGGTGGTCACATGGGTTTTTATGAGGGCAAAGGCCATTTTAAGTTATGGCACTGGCCGGCATTGTGGTTTTTGCCTTGAAGCTTTCTTGGCACATGTTTTATTTTAGTTTTGCTTTTCAAACATATCTAAGATGCGTTCGTTTCTTTTTTGTAGTTTCTCTATTTCGCGGGTGTTTTGTTTGTTAGCTTGATTGTTTTTGCGCTCTTTTATCTTGTTAAGTTTGTTGTTTTGTTTTTCTGTTTTCTTTTGTTCTTTTTGTTTGTCATTGATTGCATTAAAACGTGCTTCATAAATGTCCAAGGGTGTTTGGCCTGCTTCATTTTCAATTTTAAGCAGCTTTGGATCAATTGAGTGAAGGAATTTTAGGACGTTGATGTCACCCCACCTAGCGGCGTCGTGTGCAGGTGTAATGCCAAAATTATCTTTTACATCGAGTGGGACGCCAATTGAGTTTAGGAATTGAAGGACATTGACGTGACCATCATGAGCGGCGTGGTGTGCAGGTGTCCGGCCACGCTTATCTTTTACATCGCGTGGGACGCCAATTGAGTTTAGGAATTGAAGTACATTGACGTGACCACGACTAGCGGCGTCGTGTGCAGGTGTAATGCCAAAATTATCTTTTACATTGAGAGCAACTCCTTTACTGTGAAGATCTTTAAGTGTTTGAACGTCTCCTTTGTTTGCAGCCTCTAGGATCTGTTGAGTATAATCTTGTTGTGCCAGAGCCAAAGAGCATTGAAGGATTAGGCAAAAAAGCAGTGATTGGATGCTGATGTGTTTCATACGTTTACTCCCTAAATTTATACGGTCAGTTAGCATATTTTGACATGCAGCACAAGTCGTGCCAGGTTCATTTGAATTTAACACGTTGATATTGTTGATTTATTTTTTTAATGAATTTTAAAGTGTGAGCTTGATGGGGCAATGTGGGGTAATAAAATACGAATGGGTTGGTTTTCATAGTATCATATGATACTATCAACGCTTGAGTCGGCGATACACACTAACCCATTCTATGCTAAACACCGTGGCCAAAATATCTGCGCTGATTGGTCAATGTGAAGGCTTAGGAGGTGTGAAACCCAACTTAGTGCTTCGAAAACAAAATCACATTCAAAGTATTCATAGTTCGTTAGCCATTGAAGGAAACGGTTTATCAAAAAAGCAAGTATCTCAAATTGTTGAGGGACAAGCCGTGTTGGGATCACCTAAAGATATTTTAGAGGTTCAAAATGCCATGCGATTGTACGACCAAATGGATCAATTCAAGTCCAGGTCATTAACTTCATTTCTCAAAGCGCATGGTCTTTTAATGAAGGGTTTAGATCCACAAGCAGGGCGTTTTCGTCATAAGAATGTAGGTGTTTTAGAAGGGTCAAAAGTCAGACATATGGCACCCCCTCATTTGCGGGTGCCTCAGTTGATGAGTGATTTGTTTGAAGATCTTAAAAATCTAAAAAGTGAAAATCTGATTCTGGTCAGTAGCATGCTACACTACGAAATCGAATTCATTCACCCATTTAACGATGGTAATGGTCGCATGGGGAGGTTTTGGCAATCGGTGCTTCTTCGAGAGCACCATCTTTTGTTTGAGTACATTGCGATAGAAACGATGGTTCATGAGCAACAAGACCAGTATTATCATGCACTCAAGGAGTCTGATCGCATGGGAGATGCCACTTGTTTTGTTCAGTGGATGAGCGACCTTATTCTTATGAGTGTCAAGATGTATGTTGATCAATTCAATATCAGTCCTCAAACAGCTAAGATGCGAATCGAGAGAGCTAAAATACATTTTGGGAAAAAAACATTCACGCGTAAGCAATATCTTTTGTTTTTTAAAACGGTTTCCACCGCCACAGGATCAAGGGATCTAAGCTGGGCAAGCCAACAAGGTCTGCTTAAAAAATCAGGGGACAAACGCTTAACGAGCTATTGTTTTGTTTAAGCTTTTTTGTTTTAAGGTGTTTTTATAATTTATCTA
>JAYRVV010000294.1:0-3996 GCA_041918415.1 Bdellovibrionota bacterium
TTAGCAATCCTGATGTGCAAAACCCAGTGGTCACAGGCTCTGACAGCGGTTTGGCTTACACGCAATTATCCATCATCAATAAATCCAAAATAGAGTTTTTGGATAAAAATACTTTTTATGCAAAATGCTCAGAAAGCACGGAAACAGGTTATTGGTTGGCTGTAAAGTTAAAAAACTCAAACTTATATTTTGTAAAACACATGAACCCCATGGACAACCTTGGGTTTAACAAACAAGGCAACACCTATTTTGATAATGCTACTTTTAAATTTGGTGGATTGTCCACATATCTTCCCAAATTCTATTTTCAAAACGACGACACAACTCAAACACCTCCTGTCTCATACACGCTGATGGATTACTTAAACATTAGCTCTTCATGTGATGCCAAATGTAGAATGAAAGTTCTGTTATCTCAAGCGCCAAATCATTTTACAGGCAACGATAACATGGACGCTCAAGCAGCAAGCCGTATTAAATCGTTTGTGATTTTAAAAAATTAGCAATTGAAAAATGATCTATCTGGTTTTGTGACCACAAGGCTTTAACAAATGTTTGAAAAGGTATAATCCAGATGCCATCTTGTGTTTTGCGCACTTCTTTTTCGAGGCAAACAATCATGCGCTCTTTAATGTGAGCAAATTCGCCCTTAAGCTCGCGCAAACCTTTTAAATGATGTTCTTTAATTTGCTCACTGGCTTTGGCTTCAACGGCCAACAACATATCTCCCACAATAAAATCTACCTCTGTACCGGATGTTAACGCCCAATACGTTAGAGGCCAAAAACTATCTTGATAACTTAGAAGACAACGAAGCTCATGATGTACCCAATTTTCAAACGCTTTGCCAAAAAGCTCGGATTTAGGTCTAACGACATCACGCAAGCACAAACTGTTGACAACACCCACATCGTGAAAATAAAATTTCGGACCTAATCGCGAACGTCGTTTTAAACGTTTTGTGTAAGCAGGTAAGAACGCACCCGTGAGCGTGTCCTGCAAGATCTCATAATAAGCCTGGGCTGTTTTCACAGAAACGCCCGTCTCACGCGCGATGTTTGAAAAATTAATCAATGCTGTATCACTTAGCGCGGCAACTTCTAAAAACCGTGAAAACGTTGGCAAACTGCGAGTTAAACCTTCTGACAATATTTCTTCTTTTAAATAATCAGCCACATAACTTCTTAAACTCATTCGATAGTCTGGATCCTGATAGTGGCTTGGCAAATACCCACGGTTTAACATTTGTTCTAAATTAAAGTCGCTGCCCAATTCAATCGCACTTAAACCATACAACTCAAATTTTAAAGCGCGACCCCCAAGTAAATTACCATGACCTCGTTTAAGCTTACGCGCGCTGGACCCACACAAGGCGAACTTCATTTTTTTGTGCTCGATCAACCATTGTACCTCATCTAAAAGAAGTGGAATTTTTTGAATTTCATCAATCACAACAAAACCTTCAAGGGGTCTGGCCAAAAGCATTTGACGAAGCAATGAAGGATCAGCAGATAGTCTTAAAAACTCATCGGCTAACAACAAGTCAAAATACCTGGCTTTTGGAAATTCGTGCATCAAAAGCGAGCTCTTACCCGTTTGCCTCTGTCCCCAAAGAAAAAAGGATTTTTTGACGTTTGAAAGGCTTCGCTTACGTTTGTACATGAACTCCAAATATTCATGAATATTTGGAGTTTGTCTACAAATATTCATGAATTAAGCATTGATGTGTTTTTTGTTTATTTTCACCTCAAAACGGGCAAACTGAAAGCCATGAATTATATTTTACCTTTAACCCTATTGGTCGGAAGCCTCTTGGCTTTTCAAATCAAGCTCAATGGCTTGTTGTTTTTAAACTCAAACAATGCCCTTAGCGTGGCCTTGATCAGTGTGTGGACAACGGCCATCATGCTAAGCCTGATCTATTTGGGTGTTTATGGATTGAACTTGAGCCTTCCAAGCTCTCCTTGGTGGCATTATTTGGGCGGGCTTTGCGGCGGCATTTTTTTGGTGAGCATTTCTTACTGGGGTGCCAAGCACGATTTAACCCTTCTGAGCATGGGTTTGCTTGCGGGGCAAATGCTTTGCTCTTTAGCCCTTGATCGTTATTTGCAAGGAGAGCTTTCGTGGCCAAGGATTGTGGGTGGCGTGTTGATTCTTTTGGCCATTGCCGTGAACATGATTTTTAAGTGAATAGCCTTTAGCAAAAAATAGCATGCATGGCTTTCATCAGTTTGAGCATCTTTTTATCTTTGATCGAGTAAAAGCAAAAATTATTTTCTTTACGCATGCTTAACAAACCTTCTTTTAAAAGTCGTGTTAAAAACTGCGACATTTGAGATTGAGAAATGCCGCACAATTTAGTGATTTGACTGACATTTTTTTCACCCTGGGCCAAATAACACATGATCATCAATCGCTGTGGATGCGAAATGGCTTTCAGTTTCATCGACACTTGGACGCTTTTGCTTTTCATTTGAGTAAAATTCATGATGGCTCACCGGCTGCTTGATTGAGTGGATTGAGTTGATCAAAACGCTTTTGGCCCACAAACCAGTAATACATCAAAGGCACTGCAAAACGACTGAGCAGCGTGGCCGCCACTTCACCGAAAATTAGGCTGATGGCCAAGCCCTGAAAAATTGGGTCAAAAAGCATCACCGAACTACCCACAACAACGGCACCGGCCGTCAACAGCATCGGACGAAACCTCAACACACCCGCGTTGATGATGGCTTGCTCTAACATCATGCCGTTTTGAATTTGATGTTCTATAAAATCAACCAAGATGATCGAATTTCGAACAATCACTCCGGCTCCAGCAATAAAACCGATCATGGATGTGGCCGTAAAAAATGCACCCATCAAAAAATGCCCGGGGATGATGCCAATGAGGGAAATGGGAATGGGGGCCATGATCACCAAGGGAAGTAAATAACTTTTAAACCATCCTAAAATCAAGATGTAAATCAACACCAACACCACCGCAAAAGAAACGCCAAGGTCTCTAAACACTTCATACGTGATGAACCATTCACCATCCCATTTCACATGGATGCTATCATCAAACGGAATCGACGCCGTTGAACTTGGATAGGGAAGTTTTTCTTCGAGTTGCAAAATGTTGTACACCGGTGCTTCATCGGGAACAGACAATTCAGACATGACGTATTCCACAGATCTTAAATTTTTTCGGTGCAATTGAATCGCTGGCTTTTCAAAAGCAGGAGCGAGTACCGATTTGACTTCAACCAAGCCCGCTTCAAAACTTTTTAAACTCTGACCCTCAAAGGGCAAAGCGCCCGAACGTGTTTTTTCATCCATGGAAAGCATGATGGCCACCTCTTCGGCTGCCATGGGATCATTGAACGAGCCCACATGTGTTGGATTAAAAATCAACTGAGCCAATTGCCATGATTGAATGGCCTTGGTGCCATAGAGACTGGCTTTTTGATAATCATAAGGCCAGACCAAACGCGTACGACCTTCACGAAATGACACATCCAAATCCACCACACTGGGTAACTGTTTAAACAAGGATTGAATTTTTCGTCCTGCTTCAATACGCTTGGCTCTGTCTACACCATAAATCTCAGCCACCATGGTGGATAAAACCGGAGGACCCGGTGGAATTTCCAATACTTTGACAAACGCTTGATGGTTTTGAGCAATAGGAGCGATCAGATGCCTTAGTTCTTGAATGATTTCATGCCCCGATTTTTTTCGATCATGCTTATCTTTTAAAACCACATGCAAATCACTCAAGTGTTCTTTTTGCCTTAAAAAAGTGTGCTTAACCATGCCGGAAAATGAAAACGGTGCAGGCAAGCCATTAAAAGCCTGAACTTTTAATACGTTTTCATTTTGTAAAAGCGCATTGGCCAGCACTTTGGAATGCTCTTGGGCTTTAAGCAAAGGTGTGGTGTCGGGATAATCAAGCAAAACTTGAAATTCACTTTTATTGTCAAAGGGTAACATTTTGACCTTCACCCATTTAAA
>JAYRVV010000295.1:0-1902 GCA_041918415.1 Bdellovibrionota bacterium
CCGGTTTGTATTTCAATAAACACCAAATCATCCTGTCCAACATTTTCTATGCGATGTTTACTTTCAAATTCAATGTCAACGGTTTGGCCAACGGTTTTATTTATTGTTTCGTCGTTTAAAGTGATTTTGGCCTTACCCTGAACGATCATCCAGTGTTCTGATCTTTTTTTATGCGTTTGATAACTTAAACGATGCCCAGGTTGAACCAATATTCGCTTGAGTTTGTAGTTGCTTTCATCCAACAAGACCTCAAACCAACCCCAAGGTCTTAGTTCTTTATTGCTCATCTTTGAAGTGTCCTTCATACCAATTTAAAAAACCTTGCTTATGGTGCACCAGACGTTCGACTTCAAATTCGCCTGCTTTTTTGCGACTTAAATCCTGCTTGACACGATACAAATCAGCATGAACCATTTCTTTGCAAAGTTCATCAACAGAAATCTTGGGCTCCCAGCCGAGCTCCTTTTTGGCTTTACTGGCATCACCCAGTAAAAGATCAACTTCAGTGGGTCGATAATACTTGGGATCAATCTTCACCAGAATTTTACCCGTCTTTAAGCAAATCCCCTTTTCATCTGATCCATGACCTTTAAACACCAATTCAAGTCCTACAAATTGAAATGCTTTTTTGACAAATTCACGCACCGAAGTTGTCACACCGGTTGCCAAAACAAAATCTTGTGGTTTTGACATCTGAAGCATTCGCCACATTCCCAAGACATACTCTTTGGCATGGCCCCAGTCTCTTTTTGCATCCAAATTTCCAAGGTACAAACAGTCCTCATAGCCACTTGCAATTTTGGCCACCGCACGTGTGATTTTACGCGTGACAAAGGTTTCACCTCGAAGCGGGCTTTCGTGATTAAATAAAATACCGTTGCAAGCGAACAAACCATAGGCTTCTCGATAGTTCACTGTAATCCAATACGCATACAATTTGGCTACACCGTAGGGAGATCGTGGATAAAAAGGTGTTGTTTCTTTTTGTGGCGTCTCCTGAACCTTACCGTAAAGTTCACTGGTTGAAGCTTGGTAAAATTTGGTTTTCTTCTCAAGGCCTAAAATTCGAATGGCCTCCAATATCCGTAAACAACCCATGGCGTCCGCATTCGCCGTATATTCTGGCGTCTCAAAACTGACTTGAACATGACTTTGTGCAGCTAAGTTGTAAATTTCGTCTGGCTTTATTTCTTGAATGATTCGAATGAGATTGGTGCTATCTGTTAAATCCCCAAAATGAAGTTTAAAACGAACATTTTGTCGATGGGGATCTTCGTAGACATGATCAACGCGTTGGGTGTTAAAAAGACTCGATCTTCGCTTGATGCCATGAACTTCATAGCCTTTGGATAATAAAAGCTCGGTCAGATAGGCACCATCCTGCCCAGTCACACCACAAATTAAGGCCGTTTTTTGCATGTTCAGACTTATACTGCTCTATCAAAAATTATCAATTTTTAAATGGCAAACTCTTTAATAAAAGAATCCTCCCAAGACTCAAACTTTAAGACATTTAAAGCCTTTTTTAATTTGCATGTATTTAAAACGCTGTACATCGGTCTTTTAGCTTTGGTTTTGTATTGAACACTTGAAGTAGGGAGAATTTCCTTTAATGCAAACCCATGACCTTGGCTCTTAAAATAATCAATGAACCAGTTGGCAAAGGCAAACCATGTGCATAAGCCCCCCGCACTTAAATGGTAAACACCCGGTTTGATGTCACTAGCTTTCTCTAAAACATTGCTTGTTATTTTGGCAATGAAAGTCGCACTGTTGGGCGTACCCCATTGATCATCCACCACAGATATTTGCTCCTTTTCTTTTGCAAGCTTAAGGATCGTATGAACAAAATTTTTTCCTTCTTTGGCATAGATCCAACTGGTTCGAAAAATAAATGCTTTA
>JAYRVV010000296.1:0-2408 GCA_041918415.1 Bdellovibrionota bacterium
TGCACATTCAATTGCAACACACACTCAAAACCGACCTTGAACAATCAGTGGTGAGTAAACTTTCAAAAAACCCTTATGATGCACGGTATTTGTATCTTTTGACTTGGTTGGATCATGCAAAATCTCACCACGCTTATACGCTTGCAAAAAAATACGAACCATTTGAGCTTAAGCTTCAATACGAATCGCTCTACAAGCTTTCCAAGACAAATCCCTCATTTGCATTAGATCAACTCACAGAGCTTCTTCATCATCCAAGCACTTTAAACATCAACACCAAAGTAAAAGTTTTAAAAGATATTTTGCATTTGTCTAAAATACTGAACCGGCCTGATGTGGCTTTGCAAGTTCTAAGCACATCACAATTACCCAACGACTGGTCCATGCTGATGCTTGAGGCACTGTTTGAGTCTGACCCGAGACTCAAAATTAGAGAATCTTGGCAAATACATCAAAGATTGAGCAAAGATGAAAACACATGGAACAGCATGTTTTTTGCATTCTTGCAAAACACTTGGATCAAGCCTGAGCAACTAACAAAACCTTTCATTCAAAGCATATGTGATCAAAGAAACGAAATGTATACATTTCTCAAAGAACTCAATGCATTCCTACCAGATTTTAAGTTTGCCATCCCATCGATTCACTGGGAAGCCTTAAACCATGCCTCACAGACAAACCATTACATTGAAGATCAGCTCATCATCTACAAACAAAGTCAGGCATTCTTGGACTTTGAAGGTGCGTGGACCAAGACAAACTTTAATCTTAACGGTTTGTCGATTTTGATGACGGTCAAAAGCAAACGTAAGATAAAAAACGGATTATTCTTAAAATCCCGACAAAAAATATATTTAAGCAAAGACCCTTTGGTTCAAATCGATTCAAACACATACCAGCTATACTTTTATAAGGCAGACGACCTTGTCAAAGGGAATGCTAGTCATAAAGAAATAGATGGCATTGGTTTTAGTGCGTTAGGTCAGGAGGGCCATTACACCATTGAAAAGATTGAAGTATTTGTACAAAAATGACAAATCATATTACGATTGCTCACATGCGTTCAATTTCTTTTGAAAAACCGGATCATCCAGACCAGGCTCAGGCCTTTTTGGCAAGCCTCAAGGATGTATTTAAAAACCATTCAATTGAACATAAAAGCCTTGGGAACCATTTTGAGCAAAACTTAGCTCAGTATTGCGGATCAATGTATGCCGTCTCATCTGAAGCAAGATCTGGGGCCATTCGCTCGCTTTTAAGGTTCTTTGGCTTTAAGTCAAATGATCAAATCATATGTTCACCCATGACGTCTTCTTCCATCATCGCAAGCATCATCGACATGAACCTTATTCCGGTATTTGCCGACATCTGTGATCCTTCAATGGAAATGGACATCAAGCATGTTGAAAAACTCATTGATCCCAAAACCAAGGGTGTTTTATATTCATACCCTTATGCTTATCCTCAAAACATTGAGCCTTTCATTGATCTTTGCCGTCAGCATCGATTAACGCTGATTGAAAACGTTGAAGGTGGACCGGGCTCTTTTTACAATTCAAAACACCTTGGAACAAACAGTCATGCGGGTATATTAAAATTTCATCCAAAATCAATCCTCAACATCAACAAGGGTGGCGTCATCATCACAGATGATGACCGTCTCACACAACATTTAAGAAACCCCAACGCCAACGCTTTTGATCATCTTGTACGCATCAGTCAAATGCATGCCGCAATTGGATTGTGGACCATGGATCATCAAGTCGAAGCACTTAAAAGAAAAGAAGACATCTGTAAAAGATACGATGAGGTTTTTTCACAGTCTCCAGAGGTTATGATCAAACGCCATGGTCCACACGAGCAATACAACCACGACCATTACGTCGTCAGACTCAGTGAATCGCTCAAAAGCAAGCTTATGTACGCGTTGAACCTGGCCGGGATACAAACCCATAATCCCATGGAACCAGCCCATTTGAATTCTTTTGTTCAAATCAAACTTAGACCCGAACATCTCCTAAACGCTGAAAAACTGTACTGTGAAACATTTCTACTTCCCGTTTACCCCGCATTGAGCAGTCATGACGTGGATTACATTTGTCAAACCATTGAAAGGAACTTATGAATTATTTAATCACCGGTGGTGCAGGATTTGTGGGCTCGCATTTATGTGAATCTCTGTTGGCCAAAGGCCATCAGGTGCTTGTCATGGATGATCTAAGCACGGGCAACATTTCCAACATTGATCATTTGCTTAAAAACCCAAACTTTCAGTTGGTGGTTGAATCTGTCCATAAAGAACGCACATTGGAAGCCCTCATAAAAAAATGTGATTTTGTTTATCATTTGGCCGCGGCGGTTGGTGTGAAACTGATTGTGACTGATCCAATACGCACGATTGAAACCAA
>JAYRVV010000297.1:0-5424 GCA_041918415.1 Bdellovibrionota bacterium
TCGCCGTATCAAACTCCTGGGCACTTCTGAATTGCGTGCTTGAACTACGTCATAACTTTTATAAACAACTTCAGACTTCAATCTTCAAAAATTAATTTCTCAAACTCTCTTCCGTCGACAAACCCTTAAGGGGTGAGTGAGGAAGGCGAGCGAGTGACAACGAAGAAGATGGTCAATTATTCTACAGCCCCTGAAATGGTTCACATCGGCCCACGTGTTTTTAGTGAGGCTCCTTGCCTAAAGAAAACTCATCATGCAATCCCCTCACCGCCAACTCTGCGTATTTATCTTCAACAATGCATGAAATTTTAATTTCAGAAGTGCTGACGGCCAGCACATCGATGTTTTCACGGTTTAAGACTCCAAAAATTCTGGCGGCCACACCCGCATTGTTTTTCATGCCAAGCCCCACGGCTGAAACCTTGGCCACCTTGGGCACTCCGTCCACTTCTTTAATTCCCATGGCAAGCAAAAGCTCAGTGGCCATGGCATAAAATTGTTTGGGCAATGAAAAGGAAAGACTTGATGATCCATCCTTAGATCTTTCTTGAACAATCACGTCTAAACTAATGTTATTGCTAGATAATTTTTCAAATATTTTTGCCAATGACTGTTCTTTTGGAATGTTTCTAAGCCATATGAATGCATCGTTTCTATCCAGTGTCACGCCACAAACCAACATTGATTCCATGCTTTCCTCCTTGACCAGCCAGGTTCCTTGATCGTTGTTATCATTAAAGCTTGAGCCCACCCAAACAGGCATTTGATATCTTTTTGCCATTTGCACCGATCTTGTTTGTAAAACCTTGGCGCCCAAAGAAGCGAATTCAAGCATTTCATCATACGAAATTGTCTTTAAAAGCCTTGCATCTTGGCAGACGTTGGGATCCGCACTGAATACGCCAGAAACATCGGTGTAGATTTCACAATGTCTGGCCCCTAAGGCGCAAGATAAAGCAACAGCCGTTAAATCCGAGCCCCCACGCCCCAACGTGGTGATGTTGTCTTGAAAATCAATACCCTGAAAGCCCGCCACCACAAGCACCTTAAATGTGTCAAATAAACCTAAAATCCCTTTGGTTTCTATCAATTCAATGTTGGCCTTTGAAAATTTGGAATCGGTGCGAATGGGGATTTGAAAACCCATCAGAGATTTTGCCGCAATCCCCATGCTGTTTAACATCAAAGCCATCATGGCCGCAGATTGCATTTCACCCGTTGATATCAAGGCGTCCTGCTCTCTTAAATTAACTTGGCTTGCGATTTTGGCGGATAAATCAAGCAGTGCGTTGGTCTGTCCGCTCATGGCACTGACCACCACCAGCAATCTTGCTTGATGCGTTTTTTGGAATTTTTCTATTTTCGAACAAACGTTTTTCATTCTTTCAATCGAACCCACGGAGGTTCCACCATATTTTTGAACAACGATGTCGTTTTTTGTATTTTGCATACCTAAAGATTGCATAACTGATATTTGTGTTTTTTTAAAACATTTCCTTGCTTAACACGAACGAAACAGCTTCTTGCATGCCTTGATCTTTTGAATGGATGGTTTGGGCCACCTTTTGTGCACGATCTGGATTTTGCTGCCATAAAGCATACATCGCCTGTGTTTGAACATTAGGCTCATGATCAAAACAATGGCTTTCAATGACAGACTCGTTGCCAGGTATGGCACCCAGTATGAATAAAATGTTTTCTTTTAGTTTTGGATTTTTTTGCTCAAGCTTTGAAATGAGATCTTTTGTAAAACGCTCAAGATGATGTGGGTAAACACTCAGCACCGTCGACAAAAGTGCATCATGTTCATTGATGTCTTTCAAGAGCACATGGATGCTGGTGTCCAAACCCCTTTGTAAAAAGGCCTTGGCCAGCGTTAATTTTAGCTCAATACGATCCGAACGTTGATACAACTTAATCAGCTCTGATTCATATTGTGAAAAACACAATTCAGTGATGGCATTGACGGCTTCATGTTGGACCATCGATGACTCATCTTTACACAGATTAAAAATCGCTTGATGAGCATCGCTTGCGCCCAACAAGGTTAAACTTTGCAACGATTTTTTAACAACCAAGACATCCGGATCACTTAAAGCACCCATCAAAGATTCGATTTCCCTTTTGACCTTCATTCGATCTTGCAAACTTTTGGCCGCATACTTTTTGCGAACAAGAGGCTGGATTCTCTTTCTTTTTTTTGGTCGAAAACTCATGTCAACGATCATTTCGTTGCGTTGATTGTCTCGCATCACCAATGAAGACCAGTGCAACATGTTGCCACCTTCATGAAAAAAGAATGGGGTTAATTTGTTGTTGAAGGTGTAATTGAGAAAATCAATGTAATTGCGAATCAGATTCACAAACATGCCCGATTGTTCGGGCTTTAAAAGATCATGACCAACTTCGATGATGGTTTGCATGGTCACTTGTTCCAAAACTTTTTTAAAATTTTGAAACTCTTGAATGTTTGTCACTGAAAATGGATTGTCATCTTTTAAAAAACCTATTTTTTTTAAAAGTGCCTTTAAAAAATGATCGGCAAACAATGCATCATCAATCATGGCCAAGGTTGTGTGAAATCGTATCAACTCGTAATCCATGGCCATTAAACTTTCGTCCACAGGGCTTGAGACGATGTTGGCTCGAAACCGTTTGGTCATCAACTCAAGCCAAGTGTACCCAAAACCACCCCGTCTTAAACCCTGATCGTACAAATGAAGAAGATTGATATGGTGTCCGTGATAAGCAATGCTTCGATCATCCACTTTCAGACGAAAATCATCAGCAAGTAAAACATCAAAACCAGACTTTAAGTCAAAATCTCGCCAAAGCCGATCAACCTGAGTTTCATCAAAGGCCAAGCCAACCAACGAGAGCATTACTGTACACCCTTAGGCATCAATGAAATAGTAACAAAGCGTTTTAGTCCGTCAAATTCAAATTGAATTTCAATCACACCCTTATCCCAGTGCTCTTTGAAACGATCATACCATTCGATCATGCAGACACCTTCTTGACCAATCACATCCATCAAACCAAGCGAGCGAAGTTTTTCAAAGCGATCGATTCGGTACAAATCCATGTGGTTAACGACATGGTTTTGGTTTTGATAAATGTGATGGTATGTGTACGTCGGACTTGAAACTTGATCCAAAGGCAAAGCCAAATAATGAAAACAAAAGTGTTTCACAAATGTTGTTTTACCAAGACCCAACTCACCACTTAAGGCAAACACCCAAGATTTTGTATCCCTTTCATTTTTCAAAACATGATCACTGAGGTCTTTGCAAACCTGATCAAGCATTTCAAGCTCACTGATGTCATGAGTGATTTCAAACTGCATTTTGCTCCATCGCCTTGATTAAATCTGAGGCAATCATGGTCCTTGATTTGGAGGATTTTTTTTCAAGGTTTAACCCCAATTGTCCATGCCAATAACAGGCCCGAAGGCAGCTTTTTAATTCATCCATGCCTTGTGCAATCAGACCCACAATCATACCCGAAAGCACATCACCGCTGCCGGCCGTGCTTAAAGCGGAGCATGCCACAGGGTTTAAATAAATTGTTTTACCTTCTGAATGAATCAAGCTGTATGCGCCTTTCAGGACAACGTTTGCGTGATACATTTTCTTAAGCTTTTTTATGCATTCAACACGCATGGATTGTACCTCATCGGATTTTAGACCCAACAATTGACCACACTCCTTTGGATGTGGTGTTAATACACAGCTTATTTTTTTTATTTTATTCATCATCGAACGACCCTGGATAAAAGACAAGGCACTGGCATCAATCACAACGGGTACTTTTGCGTATTGAATGATCATGTCAAACAAACTTAACACTTCGGCTTTGGGCACTAAGCCCGGACCGATCAAAATGGCACTTTTGTTTCTAAGCCACAGCTTAACTTGGCTTGGATGTACGTCTTTCGCATCAAAGGCGATGCTCATGGGCTCGAGTAATTGCTTTTTGATGATGGTGTGCGCATCTTTGGGCACCAACACTGTACAAAGCCCCGCCCCCACCCGCATGCAAGCTTTGGCGCTCAAAACGGCAGCACCGGAATAAGCAAGACTTCCAGCCACTATCAAAGCATGACCAAACTGACCTTTGTGGGTGTTGAGGCCATACGACGGCGCATTAAAATCAAAATCTTCGCAAGAAATTTCAACAATGTCAGATCGAAACCAATCGGGGTGAAGGCCTATGTTTAGGCAGGATATTTGTCCTGTCACATTGGGTCCATCTTTTAGAAAAAAACCGATTTTTTGACATCCCAAGCTTAAGGTGTGGTCTGCTTTAAAACATGCATCTTTGACTATGCCCGTTGTGGCATCAAGTCCCGTGGGGATATCCACACTGTATTTGTACGATCGTAAGCGATTCACTCTGTTTAACAAAGCAATGATCTTTTTTGAAAGCGCTTTTGACAAACCAACACCATAAATGGCATCCACAATCAAATCGTATTTTTTGTTTTTTAATTTTGTTGAAACGTTAGCATTCATTTTTTTCAAAATGGAAGCATTCATTTTTGCCAAAGGCGACGTTGGCTTGCCAACCATCAAAACATCAACATCAAAACCGGAGACGATCAATTGCCTCGCCAAGGCGTAGCCATCTCCGCCGTTGTTACCTGGACCACACATCAGCAAAGCTTTGCCATTCAAGGAATGCTTTTGTTCGATCACATGTTTCATTTCCAAGGCGGCATTTTCCATCAACAAAGCCGCATCCATGCCCAAATGGCGCATGGCCTTTTTCTCACTTATTTGCACTTCTTTGCCGTTGAGTATGTGCTTACATTTTGACATACACGTTTGCGTTTTCAATTTTACACTCAAAAGTGTTCACGAAAGCGTCCGGCACCACAGGGCTATCACCCGTTTGAAGATCAAAGCGCCAATTGTGGGCAGCACAAACAATTTCACAGCCTCTAACCTTACCTCGGCTAAGGCTTTCGCCTTGATGCGGGCAAGCATCTTCAACACAAAAGATTCCTTTTTCGGTTAAAACCAAACACAGACGTCGACCTTTGATCACCAGCAGTTTAGGTTCGTTGATGCAAAGTTCATTCACATGGATGGCCAACTCAAATGCCTTCACACAGGCAATGTATTGTTTTTGGATACGATAATCAAAGAATTAACGAAGTGAAAATATTTTGCTATAAGATGCACATGAAAAAATTATTTCTATGTGTTGCGTTAGTGTGTACGGTTTCGTTTTCAAAAAGCTCATTGTTCGATGTGGACATCCCCTTTAAAAAGGTGGTTTTGGACAATGGCTTACGCGTGATCATTCATGAAGATCACAAAACACCCCAAATTGCTGTGAATGTTTGGTATCACGTAGGGTCCAAAAATGAAAAACCCGGCAAATCCGGTTTCGCGCACCTGTTTGAACACCTGATGTTCA
>JAYRVV010000298.1:0-6332 GCA_041918415.1 Bdellovibrionota bacterium
CCACGGCTGACATCAATGTGACGGATCATCATAAGCCAAATTCTCAAAGCGCGTAAACTCACCTAAAAATGCCATTTTGGCCATGCCGATGGGACCATTTCTGTGCTTGACCACATGAAACTCAGCAATGCCTTTATCTGGGCTGTCTTTGTTGTACACTTCATCACGGTAAATAAACCCCACCAAATCTGCATCCTGCTCAATGGCTCCAGATTCTCTCAAATCGGCCAATTGAGGTCGCTTATCTTGTCTTCCTTCAACCCCACGGTTTAGCTGGCTCAGCGCAATCACCGGAACGTGAAGTTCTTTAGCCATGGCCTTAAGCCCTCTTGATATTTCTGATATTTCTCTTTCGCGACTCTCAACTTTTGATCTTGAAGTCATCAATTGCAAATAATCAACCACAACCAAACCCAGGCCCTTGGCGGACTTTAAACGCCTTGCCTTTGCTCGAATTTCAAACGTTGACAACGAGGGCGTGTCATCAATGAAGACAGGAGCCATGGAAAGAGGCCCTGCGATGTCTGTCAGTCGCTGCCATTCATCTTCAGACAGCATCCCACTTTTAACTTTGGTGGAATCAATGCGTCCTCCTGAACACATCATACGAATCACCAATTGTTCCTTTGACATTTCAAGCGAAAACACCGCAACCGGCACTTTTTCTTTAAGGGCGACGTGCTCAACGATGTTCATGCAAAATGATGTTTTACCCATGGACGGTCTTCCAGCAACGATGACCAAATCAGAAGGTTGCAAGCCTGAAGTCATCCTGTCGAAATCTTTAAAACCCGTTGGCAATCCGGTGATCAAAGATTTTTGTTCGTAGTTTTTCTCGATTTGAACAAACGAGTCCTTGATGATGGGCCCTATGGGCACCAAGGCGTTTTTGGCTCTTTTTTGTGAGACCTCAAAAATCACTTTTTCAGCATTATCCAGAATGGACGCCACATCTTGATTGTCTTCATATCCCGTTTGAACAATCTGTGTGGCCGCATCAATCACACCACGTAAAATCGCTTTCTCTTGAACGATTTTTGCGTAGTGCATGACATTGGCTGCCGTTGGCACAGCTTCCACCAAGGCGGCCAGATAGGTCGCGCCACCAATTTTTTCCAACTCGTTTTTATTTTTAAATTCGTTCGTAACCGTGACCAAGTCTGCCGGTTCATTTTTTGAAAGCAAACTTAAAACACAGTCGAAAATTTCTTGATGTACTTTTTTGTAAAAATCTTCAGGTCTTAAAATCTCGACAACCTCATGGGCCGATTCATTGTCCAGAAGTAAGGCACCCAAAACCGATTTTTCAGCATCTACGTTTTGTGGTGGTGTACGTACCGACACAGTTATTCTTTTTCGGCAGCCACTTTAACAGACAGCTCAAACTCCACTTCTTGATCCAATTTCACATTGACCGTGTACAAACCAATCTTCTTGAAAGGCGCTTCCAATTTGATGCTTTTACGCCCAATGCTAAAACCTTTATCCCTTAAAGCATGTTCAATGTCCAAGGCGTTGACCGATCCAAATAGCCGATCCCCCTCACCCGTTTTTCGCTTAATGATGACGGTTTCATCCTTCAAGGCCTTTTGAACATCCAAGGCTTTCGCTTTAGCTTTTTTAATTTTATGTGCCAAAATTTTCTTTTGATGTTCAACCTGTTTGATCGAACCTTGTGAAGCAACAATGGCTTTGTTGTTAGGCAAGAGGAAATTTCTTGCATAACCCGGTCGAACGTTGATCACATCTCCCACCAAGCCCAAATTTGAAACAGTTTCGATTAACACAACTTTCATGGTCTACTCCTTACATTGCCCCATCTTCATAATGAGGTGCTGGTTGAGATCCAAATCCATCGACGTAAGACAGCAGTGCCAATTGTCGTGCACGTTTGATTTCTCTGGCGATTCTTCGTTGCATTGGCCCTGTCGCACCTGAAACACGTGAAGGCACAATTTTACCTCTGTCGGTCATGTACTTGACCAAGCTGGCAGGATTTTTAAAATCAATCCGAACTTCCTTGTTTCTTTTTTCTTCTTTTAATTTTTTTAAATTCTTCTGATGAACTCGATCATCATCATCCATGACGTAAGTCACATACCTCAATACATTTTCATCATACCGTAGGCATTGGTCCACTTCTTTTGGAGTTGCGCTTTCATTCTCATATCTCCAAAATAAATATCGACCTTGCTTTTGCTTTTCGATTTCATAGGCCAATTTTTTGACACCCCAATCGTCTTTTCTGACCAATTGTCCGGGTTTGTTAGAGGCCGCTTTTTCAACTTTTTTGACCAGTGTGGCGATTTGTTTTTCGGGAAAGTCCACCTTCAAAATCGCGATGGTTTCATAGGTTCTCATTTTTCCTCCTGGGTAAAGCTCTCAGTTTAATACAAAGAGCGAGGGTTACTTCAATCGAATGCTGCATTAACAACATTTTGCCATTATTTCAAGGTTATTTTTATTTTCCACCACGCCTTTTTATTCATGTATGTTTTAAGGTGCACGGAGGGGAAAAAACGCTTTTTCCCCTCGCGAACTGGCTAAGCCAGATTCGCTCACCCCTTTTGCGTGTAACTTTTACTAAATGAGTCTAAACCAAGATAAATAATGTCGTTAAACGTTTGAATGTTAAACATTATTCTGTTTTCCACCACGCCTTTTTATTCATGTATGTTTTAAGGTGCACGGAGGGGAAAAAACGCTTTTTGTGAGGTTTGGCGCTTGAATTTTCAAGTGCTTTGATTCATCTGGGAGCGTGTCAAAAAATCTCCAAATTCGAGGCCAAGCGACGTGAGCAAGCGCAGCGCACTTAAGCGGTGCGTGAGCATTGCGAACGAGCGCGAACGAAGAAGTTGGGGGTTTTTCACACGCTTGTTTCCTCCCCTCGCGAACTGGCCAAGCCAGATTCGCTCACCCCATTTGCGTATGTTTATGGTGCCTGGCTGCGAGTCAGTACAAATGCTGGTATTAGACGTTTGAAATGATGGTGATGATCAATTTCCCTTTTCCCACCGCGATTCACCCAAACATCACATTTAACAACGCACAGAGGGGAAAAATGTTATCTTTTCTTGTTAATCTGATTGCTGGCCAAGCGCGGGCCTATTTCAAGCGCCAGAATCAAAGCATCTTTGGCAAGCTCAACCCAGTGTTTCATCCTACTTTTCGAAACAGGACTTAACAAGTAGTCTGCACTCTCATGGTCAATGGGCTTCCCCACCCCCACCCTCAGGCGATGGAACTCATTTGAACAATGCTCAATCATCGATTCTATGCCATGATGTCCCCCGGCACCTCCGGCCCATTTGATTCGCAGCTCTCCATCGGCAATATCCATATCATCGTGCACCACCATGACTGAATGACTTAAAATGGCCTTTTTCCTTAAAAACGCGCCTACACTGACCCCGCTTAAGTTCATGAAATTTAATGGCTTTAGAAATAAAATATCGCGATCAAATAAACGCAATTTGGCCGTGGCACATTGAACACCTTGATGGCTTACAAAGGCATCCTCTGTGAGCAAACTATCCAAAACCTCAAACCCTACGTTGTGAGGACTGTTTTTGTACTTTTTTCCAGGATTACCCAAGCCTACAACGACTTTGATTTGGTCATCCCGGCTCATTGAAACAATGCTTTACTTTTTAGCTTCCGCTTTTTTCTCAGCAGGCTTTGCTTCCGCTTTGGCTGCGGGAGCTTTAGCTGCAGGAGCTGCGCCTTTGGCAGCATCTGCTAAAGCAGCTCCTTTTTTCTCAACCAAGGTAGGCTCAACAGCACCAGCAGTGGTTTGGGCCTGAACTTTTTCTTCTTCAGGAGGAACAACAGCCACAATCGCATGATGCACGCCGCCCACAACAGCCAATCCCGAAGGAAGTTTAATGTCACTGATGTGCAAGGAATCTCCGATTTTTAATGCACTCACATCGACTTCTATTTTCAATGGAATGTCCTTGGGTAAACAACGAATGCCTAATGTACGTCTTATCTGTTGCATGATGCCGCCTTCGGCAACACCCACAGATTTTCCGCTCATCACCAAGGGTACAAAAACTTTCATTTTTTCATTTTCTCTAAGCTCATAAAAATCAATATGCTCAGCCTTTTCAGTCACAGGATTTTTTTGGATTTCTTTTAATATGGCCAATTTGTCATGAACCAAATTGCTTTGATCTTTCTCTTTTAAAACATAAATGGTGTTGGCTGTTGATTTAACCCTAATTCGACTAAATTCAATCTCATCAACGTTCAAGGTCTGTGGTTTATCCATGTGCGGACCATAAAAAACACCCGGTATCTGTCGAAGTGTTCTTGATTTTCTTGCTGAGCCTTTTCCTGTTGTTGTTCTAAGTACTACGTTTAATTCCAATCTTTCCATACCATTACCCTCTTTTATTAAATAAAAAGAGAACTCACTGAGTCCTCACTGTGAATTCGCAAGATGGCATCCCCAAGAAGTTTTGCCACCGAAACGACCTCTATCTTTGACACTTTCTGAGCTTCCTTTGAAAGCATCACAGTGTCAGTTACAAAAACTTTTTCTAACCCCGACTGCTCAATCCTGGACACAGCTGGGCCGGATAAAACCGGATGTACGGCGACGGCATACACCTTTTTTGCTCCGCGTTCAAGAAGAACCGGAACAGCCTGAGTTGTGGTGCCTGCGGTGTCGATGATGTCATCGAGAATAATTGCGGTTTTACCTTTAACTTCTCCAATTAAATTCATCACTTGTGATTCATTGGCCACTTCGCGTCTCTTGTCTATGATGGCCAAGGTGGCATCTAAGTGTTTGGCATACGAACGCGCCCTTTCAACACCTCCGGCATCTGGTGAAACCAAAACCAAATCTTTTTCATTTAGCTTTTTTAGACAGTCGATCAGAACAGGTTTGGCATAAAGGTGATCAAACGGAATGTTAAAAAAGCCCTGAATTTGTCCTGCGTGCAAATCCATGGATAAAATCCTATTCGCGCCGGCTGCTTCAATCAGATCGGCAACCAATTTCGATGTGATGGGGGTGCGAGGAGCAACTTTACGATCTTGCCTTGCGTATCCATAGTACGGGATGACAGCTGTGATTCTTTTAGCCGATGCTCTTTTTAAGGCGTCAATCAAGATCAACAGTTCCATCAAATGATCATTTGCAGGACAGGAAGTGGATTGAACAACAAAAACATCTTGTCCACGGACATTCTCTTGGACTTCAACCCAAGTTTCGCCGTCACTGAATTTTTTAATCAAAGATTGTGCCAATTGAACGCCTGCCGCTTTCGCTATATTCTTGGCCAAATCCTTGCTTGCATTTGCACAAAATATTTTCATTTTAATCCTTCTCAAACTTACAATACATTCGCCAGCTCGCAAATTGCTTTTTGGCTGGGGCGGGAGTCTTCCCTACGGTCACTTTTGCTACGCAAAAGATGCCTCCGGCCCGACCTCCCTCGCCACCCATCTAAGATGGGTCCCCGGCTCATGTCCGGTCGTCGAATCCTCCGGTTGACAATTTGCTTCGCCAGCTCGCAAATTGCTTTTTGGCTGGGGCGGGAGGATTCGAACCTCCGAATGCAGGTTCCAAAGACCTGTGTCTTACCGCTTGACGACGCCCCAATTTAATTCAAAGTTTCAACCAATTTCACAAGGTACCTGCTTTCAAAGTCCTCATGGGCTTTTTTCGCCTCTTTAAAGCTCTCAAATAAGCCAAAAACCGTGGCACCTGAGCCGCTGAGTTGGCTGACTTGAGCTCCCAATTCACTTAACTCACGTTTGATAAGCCCAATTTTAGGCTCCATCAACACGGCAGGCACTTCCAAGTCATTGCCTTGCTTGCACATTGTGACAACCTGATCAAAACCTAAAACATACGGTTTGAGGTTTTGCCAAGTATCAAATGAGTACTCGTAAGTCAATGACCTTCCAAGATTTTTGTACACTTTGGGCGTTGAAATTTCAACATTGGGGTTAACCAATAAAACCCAAATTCGCTCAATGTTCGGCCAAGGTTTAATTTTTTCCCCACGCCCGTAGGCCAAGGCCATGTTGTGATTGAGATAAAAAAATGGAACATCCGAACCAAGGCTTGCTGCAATATCAAGAACCTCCTGCTCCGTAAGCGCTTTAAAACGCTCTTGCATGAGCCTTAGGCTTACACCCGCATCAGAGCTGCCTCCACCCAAACCCGCCGATAAAAACACATTTTTCTCAAGCACAACGGATACGTTAATTTTTTCTTTGATGGCTTGAGCATAAAGCGTTATGGCCTTATAAACCAAATTGTCTGGGCCACTTAACTTAGGTTTATTGGCGACTTCAACTTTTAAACTTGGGGC
>JAYRVV010000299.1:0-1819 GCA_041918415.1 Bdellovibrionota bacterium
ATGCCTCATACGTCTAAAAATCTGTATTTCTCTATATTTTTCTTCAGGAAAGAGGAATTAAAAATTAACTTTCTTTAAATTGCTTTTGAAGTCCTGTATCAAGTGATTTAAGACTTTTTGTGCCTGATCGACTTTACATTCAAGACTAAGAACAGTTTTGGAATCTTTGTTTGAAAATTGCATGTTTCCCATGTCGCTCATCTTTTGCGAATGATCTGTGCTTGAATCTCGTACCATCACGCTTAATGATGAAGAACTTTCAATCACATAAGTGTGATTTGGATTAAATAAACTCACAAATTCATTGTATGGGTTTTGCTTGAGTAAAACATAACCAAGATGTTTGTTTGATGCAGAATCAGATTTGATGTGCTCAGTGACTTTACAATGCTCCATTGTTTCTTGTGCGTTGGCTTTTAAAATTAAAAACAGAACCGTAAACCATATTTTTGTTTTCATATATCAATGCTCCTGATTGAATGATTAAGCAAAGACAATGCCAACATAGACTGAAATTCTAAGTGATTGAAATATTTAGAAACTTGCCAATATTTTAAGCATATTCTATAAGATCTAACGGGCCTTAAAATTGCTCAATTGAATTTATAATGGGACAAAGGAAGGTGATATGCCTAGTTTTGATGTGGTCAATCAACTGATGATGATAGAAGTCGACAACGCCATCAACCAAGCCAACAAGGAAGTTTCGCAGCGTTACGATTTTAAAGGAACGATTTCTTCCATTGAAAGAAAGGAAAAAGAAATTAACATCCAGTCCAGCGATGAGTACAAAGTGAAAGCTTGTTTGGATGTGCTTGAAAGCAAATTGGTCAAAAGATCTATTTCGTTAAAATCGTTGGATAAGGGCAAGATTGAACCCGCTGCCTCAGGGCGCTCTAAACAGTTGATCAAACTTAAAGATGGTATCGATCAGGATAATGCAAAAAGTTTGGTTAAACTCATCAAGGACAGCAAGCTTAAAGTGCAGGCTGCAATTCAAGGTGAAGTGGTGAGGGTGAGTTCCAAAAGCAAGGACGATTTGCAAGCAACGATCACCTTATTAAAAGGCAAAGACTTTGTCTTACCTTTACAATTCATCAATTTTAGAGATTAGGACCTGAAAAAGTACCATCTGCTTCGTTACCTTGTGCCAAATCGTCCTCAATGGACTAAAGAGGCTGTTGAATAATTGACCATCTTCTTTGTTCTCGCTCACTCGCCATCCTCTCGTACTTTAAGTACGCTGTGGTGGCTCGCTCGCTGCGGCCTCGAATATGGCACAATTCTTCAACAGCCAAAAAACTGTATTTTTCTTTGATTCACTAGAAGTCCACCTCCGGGCGATTTGGCCTCAAAGCCTCGCATCTGGCACTTTTTGAGGCCCTCTAGAATTTGCAATGTTTAAACAGAGAAATAGCCAAAACCTTTAAGGTTTTGCTTGTGGTAACAACGAGGGCTGCGTCTTTTTTTCAAAAAGATCAAACACATCAAACTCATCTTTGATTAAATGTATGTGAATGCCTTTTTCTCGCTTGTACCTTAAAAGCATGACGGGTGTGTCACCCATTTTTAAGACATCAGAATGAAGTTCAGTATTTAGAAGTTTTTTTGATCAAGCACCTGGAAAGCCCCAGTGTCCACCTTTTTTGTAATAGGGTCTTCGATCTTCAATGCCAGGGAATGAAAAAAAACCTCTGCATGTTTTGGCTTCATAAATACCTTGGACAACAGTGTGCGTGTCAAAGCAAAAACCTTCCACGTTGATGTTTTCATTTTTGGGATCATACAGGGCAAGTAGAAAATGACAGTCAGACTGTAA
>JAYRVV010000300.1:0-4224 GCA_041918415.1 Bdellovibrionota bacterium
GATTCCTGAAATGGTGCCACCCGTTCCCGAGGCAACCACCAACACGTCGATTTCTTGGCCAACTTGTTCGTAAATTTCCGGACCTGTCATTTCAAAATGTGCTTTTGGATTGGAGGGGTTATGGTATTGATTGGCGTAAAACGAGTTTGGGATTTCCTCACTTAAACGCTTTCCAACCGAGTAATAACTTCTGGGATCTTCCGGTTCAACTGCTGTGGGGGTAACGATCACCCTTGCACCAAAAGCTCTCAGGGCTTTGACTTTTTCCTCAGAAACCTTATCGGGCATCACAAAAATGCACTTAAAGCCCTTGACCACGGCCACCATGGCCAAACCCATGCCAGTGTTGCCGCTGGTGCATTCGATGATGGTGCCGCCTGGTTTAAGCCGACCACTTTTTACCGCATCATCAACCATTTGTATGGCGATACGGTCTTTGATCGAACTTCCGGGATTAAGATGCTCCAATTTGACATAAAATTGATGCGTTAAATCCGATCCAATTTGATTGAGTTTCACAATGGGTGTGTTGCCAACACATTCTAAAATATTGTTTTTGAATTTCATGCTGACATTTAAATGTCTTTATCTAAAAATAGCAAGTATCAAAGCGTTTTGAATTCAATCTCATTGATGCGCTGATAACCCCACGCAAGGCGTTTGAAATTTTTAATTTTTGAGCTTAACAAAATCGTAACGGCGCCATGGATGACGGGTATCACTTGCACATCGTCCATCAAAATGGATTCGGCTTGTCGATAAAACAGCATGGCCCGATCAAGTGTTGGACTTGACAGCGCATTTTGGATCATCTTTTCGTAATTGGGATGAACTTGTAGCGCAGACTCAACTCCGTCGGGAAGAAAGTGTTCAAACACATCAAATGGGTATTCAACACCGCCAATCACTTCATCCAAAGCCAATTGATACTGGCCGCTTTGTATTCTTTGCTCAAATTCCATTCTGGACACGGCTTTGATTTTTAACTTGTTCATCATGAGATTGTTTTTATAAACAGATTCAATGGCATAACCTAACTTGACGTTTTCTTTCTGATCAAGCACCAACAACTCCAATGGATCCAATGATTTGCAGTTGGGTGAAACTTTCCCCATGCAATAACCCAACATTTCAAGAGAGCGCTTCGCCTTTGAAGGGGAATACAAAAAACCTTTGGGAGGATTGTAATTAAAAATGCCACTTGGCATGATTGAGAACGCTTGGGTTTGACCGTTCACACCAAGAGATTCGATGATGAGGCGTCGATTCAAAGCCATCGCCAAAGCTTGACGAAATTCTTTTAAACTTAGTGAAACAATATTCGGATTCACCCTCATGAACTGAGTGCGTAAAGCCTTTTGAAAAAATATCTTTCCCCTGTTTAAGGTCGTAACCATGGAAGGCACATCGGCATGAAAATCATGCAATCCAAAATAATGAATTTCTTCCTTGGCAAACAAGTCCATGGCTTCTTGTACTATTGAGATCAGATAAACCGTGACTTCATCAATGTTTTTTACTTTTCCTCCATGATGAGGGTTTTTTCTAAGCAACAACACTTTGTCGTTTTGACGAACGGGTAAAAAAGGCCCATTGCAACTGAAATGATCAATCGTCAGTTGACTCTCCAAACTTTGATCCATTTTTTTTAATTCTACTGGCGCTGTAAAAGACTGCGTGAAAAGAAGCAGCGATTGCGAGTTTGGGTATTTAAAAGTCACTTCGATTTCGTTGTTTGACAGGGCTTTCATCCCCAATTCTCGTGGGTCAATGATGGTGCCTTGACTAAAGCTTTGTGCGCCTTGGATGATGAACAATTTGCTTTGGTGGGGCGAAACCGGAAACGATTTAAGCACCCTGATCCATTGATCGATGTAATGCGAGGCCGTGATCACTGTGCCGGTTGAAAATTTTTGATTGGGTTTTAATAAAAATTTTAATGTTTTTCCATCGATCGACAAATCAAAAGATTGAGCACTGAAGGGCTCGATGTTGTTCGTTTCCTGATTCACCCTTAAAAGAGGATCAAACAGCTGCTCAACCACAAACAATTCCGATGAACTGCTTGCATAAGCATGATCCAAGGTCTGGAGTGGTGCTTTGACGGCGGTTCGAAACACAGAACCTGCTTCAAGCATCGAAACAACACACAGACACATAAACCCAAATCGTTTGATCACCCCAATCGCTCCATCAGCGCATTAAGTAATACACGCTCCTTGAGTATGGCCTGACTGTCCTGATTTAAAATGGCCACCAAAACACGATGGTGGACATTTGAAAATTGCTGCAATTCATTTTCATCCAAAATTCTCATGAAAGCAATGGCATGCCAAAACATATCTTTTTGGGTGCTAATTTTTCCGTTTTCGATGTCAAATTCAAACTGATATAAAAACTCGATGCCTTCGTATGGGCATGGCTGCAAAACCACATGCACGTTTGGTTTGTTGCTCAGTTTCTCGATGTCTGATTTGTTTTTATCAAAATCACTTTCTTGCAAAAACACAATCACACTTAAAGAGCCCGTGGATTTTTCCTTCGACAGAGATTGGATGTTCACGGTTCGCCTCGAATCACACCCAAAGCGTGGCCTGATGGAATCATGATTTCCTTGGCTGTTTTCTGAATATCGTACGCGCTGACAGCATCAATTTTGGATTCATAATTCTTAAACTCATCCAGGTTTTGCATGGTTAACAAATGATGGGCCATCAAATACGTCATTGCATGATTGCTTTGTAAACTTAAAACAAAACCTGCCTTTGTGAAGGCCTTGGACATCTTCAATTCTTTTTCTAAAATGGGTTCGAAAATGGCACGATTGAACTCTTTAAGAATTTTATCTTTCACTTCATATTCTTTGTTTGGATCACAGGCAAAATAAACAAAGAATGCTCCCCCACGCAACAAGGCTATGTTAAATGCCGTCACGGTGTAAACCAGTGGTACTTTCTCTCTGAGTTCTTCAAACAGCCTTCCTCCCATGCCAGACAGAATATTTCTCAACACCTCAAGATGGCGATGTTTTGGATTTTTTACATCAACCGAAGCAAAACCCATGGCCACAGCCGTTTGATTTCTCTTGCGTGTGTAAACCATCTGCTGCACTTCCCGGTTGGGGATCACTGGATAAATGGGTGCACGTTTAAGAAAATCGCCTTCACTTTTTACACAAAAATGCTTTGATATTTTTTCACTTGTCTCTTCAAAAGAGACATCACCACACACGCTCACCACCATTTTGTTCCACAGCATGGTTTGTTGATACCATTCCAGCAATTGACTGTGCGAAATGGACTGAATGGACGCCACGGTGCCGTTTCTGGGCAAGCCATAGGGGTGAATGCCGTACAGGGATTTATAAAACAACTCAATGGGGTAAAAAAACATGTCGTCTTCGATGCGTTTGATTTGAGACACAACTGAGAGCTTTTCTTTCTCAAGTTCATTGAAAGAAAACACCGGCGAAAACAATATTTCGCTTAACAACTCCAAACCTCGATCAAAATCTTCTTTAAGCATGCTGATTGAAAATCCAAAATGATCAGCGTTGGCTTCGAATGACAAGCGCATGCCATAATTTTCAATTTCCATTGCAATCTCATCCGCACTTTTCGTTTGAGTTCCCTTGATCATGCACCGAAGCATCAATTGGGTGATTCCGCAATTGTATGACGTTTCTTCCAAACGTCCGCCTTCAAAAGCCACATCCAGTGAGATCAAAGGTAATGAAGGGTTGTGCGCGTAGGCCAACCGGGCACCGTTTGACAAAGTGCTCACCCTCATGGAGTCCGTTAAAGATCCACCGGGCATGCTTTCTTGAATCAAGGGACATATATTTTTGGTCTTTGTTTGATTTGAAAGGTCAAGCGTTGGCACATCCAACGAAACCCTTTTCATCAAACTTTCAAGTCTTTGCTCATACGGGGCACCCTGACCCAAGTCACGTGGTACATTTTCAACAATGCTCATTTGCCCGATGTTTAAATATTTTTGCGCCACACGCATGATGTCTTCTTGGTTGACATGACGTAAATCTTCAACAAACTTTTCAGAAAGTCGATGATTTCCCAGGGATTCAAAATAAGTTAAATCATAAGCCTGACCCATCACGCTTTCTTTTTCACGAAAGAAATTTGACTTTGCAATGTGTTCTATTTTCGTGATTTCTTGATCCTCAACTTTTTCTCGTTTGAGTTTATCCAATTCAATCCAAATGGC
>JAYRVV010000301.1:0-3748 GCA_041918415.1 Bdellovibrionota bacterium
ACCATTTCTCCTCCAAATTGGTAAGGCTCCATCTGATCAAGTAGCTGTGACTTGGCATATAGCACACCAACACCGGTTGGACCGTACAATTTATGTGAAGAAAAAACATAAAAATCACAATCCATCTGATCAACATCAATGCTTTCATGCACGATCCCTTGCGCGCCATCAATGAGCACCTTGACGTCATATTGATGCGCCAATTGAATGATTTGCTTGATGGGATTGATGGTACCAAGAACGTTGGAAATATGTGTGACTGATAGTAATTTTGGTTTTTTCTTAATTTTACATTCAAAATCATTAAGGTCGAGCTCTCCATTTTTTGAAACAAGGATGAACTCGAGATTGATGTTTTTTTCTTTGGCCAACTGCTGCCAGGGTAAAAGGTTTGAGTGGTGCTCCATCTGACTTAGCAAAATGGTGTCGCCTGATTTTAAGATTGGCTTTGCATAAGAGCTTGCAATCAGGTTGATGGATTCAGTGGTGCCACCAGTGAAGATGATTTCTTTAAAATGGTTGGCGTGGATGTACTGGGCTGTTTTTTTTCTGGCCTCTTCATACATCATGGTTGACTCTTGGCTGAGTTTGTAAAGTCCTCGGTGAACGTTGGCGTAATGTTGGGTCATGAATTGATTCATTCCTTCAATGACCATTTTTGGTTTTTGCGCTGAAGCAGCACTGTCCAAGTAGATTAAAGGTTTGGATTCAATCCAACGATCAAAAATGGGAAATTGCGACTTGATGTTATTCATTGGCGTGTTTGGTTGATTGATCTTGGACAAAGAAAGAATCTAAATGCTTAAGAATAAATGGAGTCATTGTTTTATTTGGCACTTGGTCCACGATGTTCTCATAAAACGCCTTTGTCAGCATGCTCAATGCCATTTTGTGAGGGAGACCACGAGTGGTTAAATAAAACAATTCATCGGTGTTGATGCTGCCGATCGTTGCGCCATGTGAGCATTCAACATCATCAGAGTTGATTTGCAGTTGTGGTGTGCTGTGCGCGGTGGCGTTTTGATCAAGCAATATGTTTTTGCTTAGTTGATGGGCCTTGATTGCGTGAATGTTTTTGTCAACAAAGATTTTTCCCGTGAAGGAAGTTTGTGCATGGTTGCTTGCAATACATCGAAAGTGTTGCATGCTTTCGGTTTTCGAAGTGATGTGATTGATGGTTAAGTGATGATCCGTGATTCTTTGATTGTTTGCACACACCAATCCAAATACATTTGTCTTTGCATGTTCTCCATGCAAGTTGATGGTGTGATCAATGCGGGTTGTGCCATGGCCCATATCAAAAGTGAAATGATTAAAAACGCTGTTTTGATTTAAAAGAGTTTGAGTGTAAATGGACATGGGGGTGGGGTGGGTGTTGATGTTTAATGTGATCAAATTACACTGAGCGTTTTTTTCCAATTTAATTTCACGGGCCTGATTGAGCAATGATTGGCCCAAATAAACCTCAATGATATCAAGGCAAACATTTTCCTTGATCACCATTGAAAGACGATTGTGACTAAAATTTTTTGAAGAGTTGCTGTGTATGATCAACAAAGGGTTGTCGATGTTAGCTGTGATCTCAAGACAATGGTGCTGGGTCCATAAGGATTGGTTGATTAAAAATAATGTGTTTGAAGATGTATCATCGTTGAGTGTGGAACGGTTTAAGTCGCTTTCATTGCTTGGAGACTTAACCGTGATGGATTTTGAAAGATTGGCGAAATGAATGTTTTGTTGTGTGTCAAAAATAACATGAGGAAGCTTTTTAAACTCAGCCGGGAGATGATCGAAGGCATTGGCCAAAGCTCCACTGGTTTGAGGTGTTTGATAGGCTTTGAGATAATCGTTGATGTTGATGTGTCTAAAAAGTTCTTTGCTTTTGGGTTGATCATGTAAGGGCAGTTGGTTGGCAATGATGCGCTTACGATGTTCAAAATCGCTCACATTCAATGGGCGAATGCCTCTTAGATAATCAAAATGCTTTTCGATGGGTGAAAAGTTGGTCATGCTTAACCTGCAGGCAATACAACCTGTGATTGTGTTGGGTGAATCCACCCAAAACCTTTTGATTCGACTTCTTTGGCCAAAGAAGCATCACCTGTTTTGATGATTTTCCCTTCGCTTAAAATAAAAACAACATCTGGAGTGATGTAATCCAATAGTCTTTGATAATGGGTGATGAGGACAAAGGCGCGATCACTGCTTCGCATTTGGTTTACACCCTGAGCAACAATCTTGAGGGCATCGACATCAAGACCAGAATCGGTTTCGTCTAAAATGGCCAATTTTGGTTCGAGCAAACACATTTGTAAAATTTCGTTACGTTTTTTTTCTCCTCCAGAAAAACCATCATTCAGTGACCTGGACAACAAGTCAGGTGCCAGTTTAAGCTCTTGTGCTTTGGTTTTGATTAGGTTTAACAATTCAACGGGTTCAAGTTCTAAAAGGCCTTTTTGTTTTCGAACCGTGTTGATCATGGTTTTTAGAAAAACAGAGTTTTTGATTCCGGGAATTGAAACAGGGTATTGAAAGGATAAAAATATACCCTTCCAGGCTCTCTCTTCGCTGGACAATGAAGTGATGTCTTGTCCTTCAAACGTGATGCTTCCCTTTGTGATTTGATAACCTTCTTTGCCGGTTAAAACCAGGGACAAAGTGCTTTTGCCTGAACCGTTGGGGCCCATGATTGCATAGACCTTGGATTTTTCGATTTTAAGATTGATGCCTTTTAAAATTTCTTTGTCTTGAACGTTTACGTGTAAATCTTTGATCTCTAACATACTCATGCTCCAATTGGTTTAACCGATGGCGCCTTCCAAGCTCACTTCAAGTAGCTTTTTTGCTTCCACAGCAAATTCCATCGGCAGTTCTTTAAAAACGGTTTCACAAAATCCATTCACAATCAACTTGATGGCATCCTCTTCCTTGATGCCGCGCTGTCTTAGATAAAACAATTGATCATCGCTGATTTTTGAAGTTGTGGCCTCATGTTCAATCTGACAGCTGTTATTCTTGCTTTCAAGATAGGGAAAGGTGTGTGCTGAGCAAGCGCTGCCCATGATCATGGAATCACATTGAGAAAAATTTCTTGCACGGTTTGCATTTTTCATGATCTTGATCAAACCTCTATAGCTGTTAGAACTTTTTCCCGCGCTGATGCCCTTAGAAATGACGGTGCTTTTTGTGTTTTGACCTAGATGGATCATTTTTGTTCCGGTGTCAGCTTGTTGATGGTTGTTGGTCAAAGCGACTGAATAAAATTCTCCGACCGAATCATCTCCCTGAAGTATGCAGCTGGGGTATTTCCATGTGATGGCCGAGCCGGTTTCAACTTGTGTCCATGATATTTTTGAATGCTTTCCCAAGCATTTACCTCGTTTGGTGACGAAGTTGTAGATACCCCCTTTGCCATTTTGATCTCCTGGGTACCAGTTTTGTACAGTTGAATATTTGATGTGTGCATGGTCGAGCGCAACAAGTTCGACCACAGCAGCATGCAATTGGTTTTCATCGCGCATGGGAGCCGTGCAACCTTCCAAATAGCTGACATAGGCGTTGTCATCAGCAATGACGAGGGTTCTTTCAAACTGTCCGGTGTTGATGGCATTGATTCTAAAGTAAGTGGAAAGTTCCATTGGGCATCGAACGTTTTTAGGTATGTACACAAACGAACCATCGGAAAAGACGGCGCAATTTAATGCTGCAAAGTAATTGTCAGTGACCGGTACAACGCTGCCAAGGTAAC
>JAYRVV010000302.1:0-2901 GCA_041918415.1 Bdellovibrionota bacterium
GGGGACCCCGTCGCCAAAACTGTTCGATTCCCTGCAAAATGCTCCTTTGGGTCGCATTTTGCCAGATTGAAGCTGAGAATTTTGATGAAAGTTTATAGCGTGCAAAGTTAGAGTTGGTACCGAGGGAGGGAATCGAACCCCCACGCCCGTAAAGGACTGCGGATTTTGAGTCCGCCGCGTCTACCAGTTCCGCCACCCCGGCACGAGTTATTTAAAAGCGAAAGGTTTGGCGTCTATACTACGGCTGAATTAAAAAAGCGAGTTTTAAAACTAATAGACAATATTATCTGTCGTTGATAAAAGGCATGAACTTTGGAAAAACATCTTAAAAAAGAAGAACTTAAGTCCCCGGATGCCTTTGAACGCACATTCGATCAATTGGGTAAATGCTTGGCCAAATATCGAAATTTTGTTTTGATTTTTTTTGTTTTGATCTGTGTTGTTCTTTTGGGCTTTATCTTTGCATCTTACACACAGCAAAAAAGAAATGAAAAAGCTGCAGATGAATTTTATCTCTTGCAAAAGGCTCACCCAGCACTTGATCCGATCAACAAAACTGCAGACGATCAAACATTGGATTTGGATAAAGTGATTGAAAGTTTTGAGCAATTTTTGCAAAAACACAGTCAATCATCATACGGTGCAATTGCAAGGTTGTATTTGGCCAAAGCGTATTTTCAAAAAGGCAAGGTTGATCAATCTTTGAACCATTATGTTTTGTCAGGCAAAGATTTAAGAAAACCTTATGCCTATTTTGCCAAAATGGGCCAGGTCACGGTTTACATGCAACAGGAAAAATGGAATGAATCCAAAAGCATCTTGAATGAGCTGATTTTACAAAAAGATTTTCCTTTGCTTGATCAAGCTTATTATCGTTTGGGTTTGGTCCACGAAGCTGTGGGTGAAAAAGATCAGGCCAAGAAAATGTATGAAAACATAAAGAACAATCACCCAAAATCAATTTTTAAAGATCAGGCGCTCATAAGGCTTTCGTTTTTGAATTGATCATGAAACATGTATTCATTTCGCTTCTGTTGATATTGGCTTTTCCCATTGGCGCAATGGAACACTTAAGCAAAGCGCAATCCTTCATCGAAAGCAAGCATTTAACATTGGGTGTTGGCTTGGGAACTTCAAGCTTTACATTGCAAGAAAATGTTGACGCTTCTTATGGCTTTGCATTTAGGGTCAGCGCAGGTCATCATTTCAAAAGTTACTTGCATGGCGAGATGGTTTATCAATTTTCAACACTGAGAATGAACAGCCCGGATCCTGTGTTGCTGGGTCAATTCATCAACACACGGGTCATGATGAATCAGGAATATTTTAGATTGCTCTTTTTGTATCCAAAATTTCAAATACAGCCCTATTTGGCTTTGGGTGTAGGCGGTTATGGCATAGGCGCGGACACCAAAAGCGCATTGAGTTTTCCCATTGATTGGATGATCCCATTGGCGGCAGGCTTGAGGTGGTATTATTTAAAAAATAAATTCTCTCTGGATGTTGAGTACGCGCATTTTATTTTGTTTGGAGAAAATCAAGATGCAAACACGCTTGGCCTGATCGCAAAAGACGAAGTGGGCTTTGACACGCAGTCTTTGATGGCCACATTTGTGTTTCATTTGTTTTAAAAGATGAAAAAGTATTTACCACATTTGTTATTGATTTTAATGCTTACGGCCTGTGCCAAGGGACCTTTAACGTTGGTGAAAGAGAAAAAAATAGTCCAAGGACTGTTGACGGGATTTAAGCAAAACCATTTAAGTCCAAACTCAGTCATGCACGATGATCAAAATGTTTTCATCTCGACAAAAAAAGGCAAGGTGCTTTGTCTTGACCAAAACAGTTTGAAAACCAAATGGAAGAGATATTTGCGCTCCTTGATCACTTCGAATTTAAGTATGGACGATAACAATATTTATCTGGGCACAGATAAAGGGATGATCTATGCGTTGGATAAAAACAATGGTCAAATACAATTTCGACATCAAGCTGATCAGGCCATCATGGGTTCTGTGATCATGGACGATGGAATTTTGTATCACCAAGACTTTAATTCTAATCTTTATGCAAACGATTTAAAAACACAAAACACGATTTTTAAATATAAACGGGCGCACATGTCTTCAATGAGCATTGAACAAGTGGCTTCGATGTTCATTGAAAAGGAAAGCCTTGTGGCTACTTTTTTTGATGGTTCAATCGTGGCTTTAAATAAAAAAACAGGTGAAGAAATATGGACGGCGATGCTCGACCCTGAAGCGTCAGCGGCTGTAACTTTTTATAAATACCAGAATGTGTTGTTTGCATCACAATTGGATTCAATGCTGATTCAAATCAACATGAAGACAGGAAAAATATTATCCATGGAAAATAAAAAAGGGACTTTGGCAAAACCTTTCTTGCTGGGTCAAGATTTATATGTGGCCAAGCATCCCAATGAATTGTGGGTGCAAAATGAATTGGAATCAAGACTCAAACATGAATCCAGCGTGGATGAAACAATTTCACATGTGTTGCTTGATGGTTCTTTGGTTTTCATGACCACAACAAGCGGGAACCTTGAAGTGTTTGATGAACATAAAAAATCATTTAAATACATCATGCGACTGCCCATCATCGATTTTTTTAAAGACAAAAAAAACAGATTGTGGGTGGTTAACGCAAAGGGTAATGTGTTTTTGTTTCAACACCTTGGCAAACAACAAATACTTTGATAATGAGCCATTTTCTAATGAATGTGGAAAATTAACCATGCGAAATCATAGCATTTTTGGCGGCGTAGCTCAGGTGGTTAGAGCGAGGGTCTCATAAGCCCTAGGTCAGTGGTTCGAGTCCACTCGCCGCCACCATTTCTTTAAGGTCCCTACCGGACACATGGGTTACATTTTATACCAAAGA
>JAYRVV010000303.1:0-4699 GCA_041918415.1 Bdellovibrionota bacterium
CAAGCCATCCAAGATGTGCTTGGCGGTCAAACGCAAAAACTAACGATGCAAGAGATGAGCGAAACCATGATGAATTTTCAAGCCTCACAAGTGGCCAAAATGAAGACCAAAGGCGAAGAAAACCTAAAAAAGGGCAAGACCTTTTTAGATGAAAACAAAAACAAAGAAGGCGTTTTGACTTTACCTTCGGGCTTGCAATACAAAATCACACAAGAGGGTAAAGGACCATTACCAAAACCAAGCGATAAAGTGAAAGTGCATTACAAAGGTACGTTGATTGATGGCACGGTCTTTGACAGTTCGTATGAAAGAAATCAACCGGCCGAGTTTGGCTTAAACGAAGTCATTCAAGGCTGGACCCAGGGACTGCAAAAGTTTAAAGTTGGAACCAAAGGTTTATTGTTCATCCCATCCAACCTTGCCTATGGCGAGATGGATCGACCAAAGATTCCAGGCAATTCCACTTTGATTTTTGAGATCGAGCTTTTGGACATCATCAAAAAATAACAGCATTTGACAAAGCGTAAGCAATCCACAAAAAGCAAAAAAAGAAGTAGAAAAACTTTTTGGTTGAGTTTGCTTTTCATTCTTGTGCCTTTCGTGTTTGCTTTGTTCTATTCGCTTTATTTGGCAAAACTCATCACAGCAAAGATCACACAGGAGTCTTTGTGGAAAAACCCTTCCATCATTTATGCATCCCCTTTGATTTTGTACGAACATCAATCCTTAAGTCTGTCACAAATAGAGCAGTATTTAAAATGGCTGCGCCTAAGCAAAGTGATGCATCCACAAGGAGAGCAAGAATACGCTTTAAAACCAGATGCGATCGAAATCCATTTGGGATCTTTTACACTGCCAGAGGGACAAGTGAAAAAAACGTCCTTACGTGTACACATCCATCAGCATCAAATCAGCTTGTTGGAGCGCTTTGATCAAAATCATTGGCAAAGCATTGAGTCGTTTGTTTTGCCTCCTGTGGAAGTGAATCGCTATTACGAAGAACAAAAAATCAAAAGAACTTATTTACCCTTAAAAGCTTTTCCCAAAAAATTGGTTCAAGCCGTTTTAATTATGGAAGATCGTCAGTTTTATAAGCACCATGGCTTGGATTACATGGGCATTGTTAGAGCTCTGATGGTCAACATCATCGAAAAGAAAATCAAAGAAGGAGCCAGCACCATCAGTCAGCAGTTGGTTAAAAATCTTTTTTTAACTCAAGAAAGAACATTCATCCGAAAGATCAGGGAAGCGTGGATGACCTTGATGCTTGAATGCTTGTACACAAAAGATGAAATTCTAGAAGCGTATTTGAATGAAATTTATTTGGGTCAAAACATGGAAGTCTCCATCCATGGTTTCGAAGAAGCCAGTCAGCTTTATTTTGCAAAATCAATCCATCAAATCAGCTTAAGTCAAATGGCAATTTTGGTGGGTTTGATCAGTTCCCCCGGACGTTTTTCTCCCTTGAACGATTTGGCAACCTCACAAAAAAGAAGAAATGTGGTTTTAAAAGTATTGTTGGATCAAAAAATCATCAATCAGGTCGAGCATGATCGGGCGCATTTGGAAAAAATGAACATTTTAATAACCAAGCAGTCTTTGCCCAATGCCAATTATTTTATGGATGGATTGAATCAAGATTTGCATGGTCGATATCAAATTGACACGCTAAAAAGCAATGGACTTAAAGTGTACACAACGTTGGATTTATTTTTACAGCAAAACATTGAAAGGGCCATTACGCAAGAGATGAAGGTCATTGACGAAACGTTAAGAAAAAAAAACATCATGAAAAAACCACAAGTTGCGCTCATCGCCCTGGACCCACAATTGGGTAAAATTTTAGCCCTGTCGGGAGGGAGAAATTTTCAAGAGAGCCAATTTAACAGAGCCATCAACGCCAAAAGACAGGTGGGTTCGGCCATTAAACCCTTTGTGTTGGCCACGGCGCTGTCGAATGAAAAGAAGGGTTTTCATTTGGCGTCTTTATTCCCCAACGTTAAAAAGACATTTGTCCACGAAGGTCAAAATTGGAAACCAGACAATTACAGCAAAATATACAGTGAAACAGTTACGCTTCGCCAAGCCCTGGAGCAATCTTTGAATCTACCCTTTGCTCATCTGGCGTTTGAACTTGGCTTGGAAAACGTTTATCAACATTTGGTGGCCTTTGGATTTCAATTGAATTTTCCTTATCCAGCCATGGTGTTGGGGGCATTGGAGTCAACCCCGATGGACTTGGCCAAAGCTTACACGGTCTTGGCCAATGAAGGTCAACAAAGCCAATTGAGCTTTGTTGAAGCGTTGCTGGATTCAAAAGCATCCATGCTTGAGTTAAACACCATTCGTTCAAAAAGTTTACTTGATCCAAAAGTTGCTCGCTTGGTCAATTTGGCCATGCAAGGCGTGTGCAAAAGGGGCACGGCCAGATCACTTGCCACTAGATTTAAATTTGACATCAGCGGCAAGACAGGCACGAGCGATGATTACAGAGACAATTGGTTTGTGGGATATGTAAAAAATTTTTTGGTTTTGGTCTGGGTGGGGATGGATGACGCAAGCAGCGTGGGTTTGACAGGATCGCAGTCGGCACTGCAAATCTTTTCAAGTGCATTTGCCAGTCAATTTTCATTCAAAGAGCCAAGCCCATACGCCGATATGGAAGGTGTAACTTTTGAATACATTGATGAAATAAAGGGATGTAGATATAAAAGACATAAAGGTTTGAGGGAGGCCTTTATCAAAGAGCGATGGCCACAAAGATGTTGATTCTTTTGATTGCATTGTCAATGATGTTTTGTGTTAAACACACAGCAGTTGTTGAACTGAAAGATCTTGTACACAATATGAACCCAAGCATGAAAGCGTCCATGCAACATGTCTTAAGCGGTCAGCAAAATTTTAATCAACAAAACTATAGCAAGGCCAGCATGCAGTTTGGTCGAGCCTTAAGCATCGACCCTCAAAATGGCTATGCTTATTGGTTGATGGGTCAAGTGTCTTTGATGCAAAACGATTTCATACAGGCTCAATCGCATTTGAACAAAGCCGCAGGTCTTTCTTTACATGATCACTACAAAGCCAAAGTTCATGAGTCCTTGGCAAAAACATATTTGCAACAAAATGAAATTGAGAAAGCCAAGATTCATTTTAAAAAAGCATTAAAATTAGATAAAGATTTGCCTCAGTCACGTGAATATTTAGAAAGGATCAATCAACCATGAGTATGCATCAACAATTGTCACTTTTAACACCGGTGTCTAATCAAAAATTTAGGGTGGTTTATTTTGATCTTGAAACGATAAAATCTGCACAGGAAGTGGGCGGCTGGTCGTATTTGTCCAAAATGGGCATGGCTTGCGGGGTTTGTTTTGACTCCATCGACAACGAGTACAAAGTGTATGAAGAAAAAGACGTTCAGGCCCTCATCGATCATTTGCAAAGAGCTGATTTGGTGGTGGGATTCAACCACATTCGGTTTGATTATCCAGTTTTATCGGGCTACACAAAATTTAATTTTTCAAAATTGAACAGTTTTGACATTTTGGAAGATGTTTCCATAAGGCTGGGGCATCGTATAAAGTTGGATGCGCTTGTGCAGGCCACACTCAATGAAAAAAAATCAGCCGATGGTTTGCAATCCCTACAGTGGGTCAAAGAAGGCAAGATGGATTTGGTTAAAGAATATTGCGTTCAGGACGTCAAAGTCACAAAAGATTTGTTTTTATTTGGTGTTGAAAATGGCTACGTATTTTACAAGCAAAGTGGACAAAACACTTCCATGCAAGTGAATTGGAATGTTGAAAAATTAATTGAAGCAAAAAAGTGAAGCGTTTATTGATCATTGTGCTTATGTTTTTGCATTGCAATTTTATTGCGATGGCATGGTCTGACACATTAAACGATCAAATATTTAAAAACGAATCCCTTGAGTTTAAGCATAGAAACCTATTGTTGGTTGATGCACTTCTTCTCAATGAGCGTTACTCAATGTTCGCTGGCGGTTCAGATCTGTTTGAGCGTTTTTTAAGGTTTTTGTTTCCCATCACCGGGCGAGAGCAAAGAACCATGTTCATGCCGCTTGCCTTTTGGGGAAACAAAAAACCAAATTATCAGGTGATGCAATGGTTTGAGCACGAATCAAATCACTTTAAATTTTATTCATACCCCAAGGGCCGTGATTTGTTGCCCAAGGTGATTGGGTTTTTGGAAGATGACTACGAAAGAAACAACGAACTGTTTGATGTTGAGCACTTGTTTACAAAAAAAATTCCCATCGTCGTGTATCAATCAAGACGTGATTTTGAACAAAACCACATTATTCAAGGAGAAATTCCAGAGGGATTGGGTGGTGTGACCGAGTTGTTTTCATGGAAAAGGGCCACGTTTCCTTACGAAGGTGAAATGGAAAAATTTGAACATGTGGCCAAGCATGAAGGTACGCACATTTACCAAATCGCCAACGGTGCAAAACGCTTGCCCTTGTGGTTCATCGAGGGTTGCGCTGAAACCAATTCCATTTTTTGGGATTCAGATGCAGAGATGATCATGAGGGATGCCTACCTTAACGGCTTTTTATTCGATGTGCAGTCCTTATGGCAAATACAAGGCACATGGCTCATGTACAAGGAAGGCAATTTCATATGCAACTTGTTATGGTCAAAGTATGGTCAAGAAGGATTAAAAAAAATATATCAGA
>JAYRVV010000304.1:0-6622 GCA_041918415.1 Bdellovibrionota bacterium
AGGCCTTTATCCAAAAGACACCATTGAACCCTTACAAGCCCCCATTTTTACACCCTAAATTTTTAAGGAGAACGCATGAGCTCAAATCAAAACTTGGTCGATTACAAATTGGTGAAATGGTATTTGTTTGCATCAGCAGGATACCTCATGGTTGTCCTGCTTGCGGGACTTGCCTACGCCATGCAGTTTTTAAACATGTACCCCTTTGAGGGCATTGAACTCTTATCTCCCGGACGTGTTCGCATGTGCCACACGATGGCCGCAGCTTATGGCATGATCGCCAGTGGTTTTTTTGGTTTGGTTTATTACGTGATTCCAAAACTAACCAATCGACCTGTCTTGAACCAAAAACTGTCTTGGATTCTTTTTTATCTTTACCACGGTGCTGTGCTGGCCACGGTTGTGATGATTCTTTTTGGTTTTGCCCAGGGTTTGGAATGGGCTGAAACGCCAAAAATTTTGGATCCAGCCATTGCCCTTGTGGTTGTTGGCAAGGTCATCAACATCGCCACACCCATCTTTCAAACAAGACAAAGCACGCACTATGTATCCGTATGGTACATTTTGGCGGCTTTAATTTGGACACCACTTGTTTACGTCATGGGTAATTTTTTACCCGAATACGTTTTTGCCGGCACGGGGGGCGCGGCCATCAGCTCGATGTACATTCATGATCTTGTGGGCTTGTTTGTGACCCCGATCGGTATTGGCCTTTTGTATTATCTATTGCCCGTTGTCTTGGATCGGCCATTGTACAGTCACGCTTTGTCCTTGATTGGATTTTGGGGCTTGGCCATTTTCTATCCGCTCAATTCAGTTCACCACTATCTGTATAGCCCCATTCCCATGTGGGCACAGTACGCATCTGTGGTTGCCTCGGTTGGCATGCACACAGTGGTGTACACGGTGATATTTAATGTTTTTGCCACCATGAGCGCCAATTGGACGAGGGTTTTTTCATCCACACCGCTTAAATTTATTTTTGTTGGATCGCTGGTGTATTTGGCCACATGCATTCAGTGCGCCATTCACGTCACTTTGGCAGCCCAAAGAATCATTCACTTTACCGATTGGGTGGTGGGACATTCGCACATGATCATGTTTGGCACTTTTGGTTATTGGATTTTTGCTTGGACTTATTATTTGCTTCCAAGAATATTAAAAACCCCGCTTTATTCTGAAAGTTTGGCATCTTGGCATTTTTGGCTTTCCACCATTGGTATTTCTGTCATGGCCCTTGACTTGGCTGTGGCCGGTATCCTTCAAGGAGAGATGTGGAAAAACATGGTGCCGTTTATTGATTCCGTCTCTGCTTCGATGCCATATTGGTGGGTCAGGTTTTTAAGCGGCATCTGTATTTTTGTGGGCGTCATTTGCTTTTTCATCAATATTTACATGACATGGAAAGAAAGCAAAGTGGCAAGTCCTGCGGGCGATGCAAACATGGTGACAGCTTAGGAGAATGGCGATGAAATTAATTGAGAAAATTGGATTTATTTTTTTGGTTGCCGGTTTGGTTTTGTTTTTGCTTGCGGTCGTCACCTTGGCCTTAATACCCGCCATGAGTGTTAACAAGATTGATAAAATGGCGATGATGCCAACATCAATCCCCAAAGCCTTTTCGTCTCATTACGACACGCTGGAAAAATACCATGACGGCATTTATGTTGGACGAGACATTTACATCAAAGAAGGTTGCTGGCATTGTCACAGTCAATATATCAGACCCGTTTCGAACGAATCTCTTCGATATGGTGCTGTCTCGACCTCTGGTGAATATCAAACCCCACTTCAATTGCCCCAATTGCTTGGCACAAGGCGGGTTGGCCCAGATTTGATTCGCGAATCCGGTAAAAAATCAAACGATTGGCACTTGGCGCACTTGTATGATCCAAGGAGTGTTGAGCCTTTGAGTGTGATGCCTTCATACCCATGGTACTTTGAGAAGACAGAAGAAGGTATCAAACCAAAACAAGAAGCCATTGATTTGGTTGCTTATTTGCAATGGCTTGGTTCTTGGATCGATGATCCATTATCCAGAAGTTATGATAAAAACATCGTCCACATGCCCCCGGTAAACCAATGAGTCATGGTGAGATGATTTACACCGGCTTGATCAGCGTTTTTTTACTTGTAACCTTGATCGGTTTTGTCTGGAGTCACATCGTGTACAAAAAAGAAGTGGAAGAACCAAAATTTGAACCGCTGAACATTGAAAGGTCCAAACCATGAAAAAGCATTTTATTTTGCCTTGCTTTTATTGCTCAGTCGACAGCAAAGAGATCAAAATGATTTTGATCGCCATCATTGGCAGTCTGGTTTTGGGATCAATTTTCATTTTGATATGGTCCATCATCAATGGGGTGTTTAAAAGATCCGAGGACATCAAATTCGATGTCTTCAAAGCCAATCAAAGGGAGTGAGCCATGACATCAAATAACATCAAACCTCAAACAGAAGTTGAAAAATTAAAATACAGTTCTAACCATGTGTCTTGGGCCATCATTTTGCCATGGGTAGCTTTGCTGACTTACTGTGTGGTTTATCTGGCCAGATACATGTGGCCAGATCTGATTCAATGGCTCAAATAAACACCGTCGATCTACCTGAGCCCAAGCCCGTCAAACTCTCACACCATGAGCTGACTCAGCGGCGTTGGAGGTTTTATCAAAACATCAACGTGTTCTTGCTTGCTTATGCGTTTTTGCACAAGGTGATCATACACAACCTAAAGCATTTTGATTTGTTGTGGACACTTAAAAATAATTTTTTTGTTTTGTTTCATTTGCTGCTCATCCCTGTGATTCTCAAGCAAAAGGTTTTTTGGTGCCAGCAAATAAGCATCATGGGTGTCGTGTACTGTGTTGTTAACTTACTCATGTCATTCAAGCTTGTCACCTTGGATGCTGACAAAATCAATTTTGATCATGTTAGCATATGGATGACGGAAGGATTAAGCCTTGTTTATCTAATCCTTTTTTTAAAATTTTTAAATCAAATAACTTTACCAAACAAACGCATCTCGATCCTGATTTTAATTTTTGCCACGTGCGTGAGTTGGTTCTCACTTAAATTCAAATCTCATCACCACCATGCTTTTAATTTAAAATCAAGCCATGGTCAAACTGCTCACACACGCAAGGCATACCCAAGTGGCTGTGGCCAAAATAACTATTTTGTTGATACGACTTATTTAAACAAACTCAGGCCCTCACATCGCGTACAAATATTAAAATGCGGTTTTGAACACAGCGTTGCACTCGTTGTTAACAATTTTTCGGTCCTTAATCAAGAACTGGACTTTTTAAACCTTCGAATTCAAAAACAATCCAATCGTCGTTGGACCTTTGTCAAAAACATCGCTCTATACAAAGGTTCAAGTTTTTCCATAGATTCTTCTTTGTTAAACCATGGGGTGTTAAAGATTCAATCTGATTCTTTCAATGCCGGCGTTTTGTTGCTTGTTCCTTATGCACACAAAGATCAAATCACTTTGGACATTGAGCCTTGACACAGATCTTAACCAAACCTAAAAACCTAAAAACTTTAATTCCCATCGAAGTTTTTCTTAGTGACACTGACTTGGATGCCCAAACAACCAAAATAATTGTTTCAAACAAGAATTACCCAGCATTTGCATTTGAATTAAAAAGAACAAAACCTGGCATGTATAAGGGTGAATTTTGGGTTGAACACCCTGGCACTTACACCATCTTGTACAAACAAAGCACACACAGCATTGATGTTCAGGCTCAGGAATTTTTAAGTTTTAAGCAAGAATTTGGATTTTTTTTCATTTTGTTTGTAATACTGATGACGTGGATGATTGTCTGGCTGAAAAAAAACAAGAAAAAGTGGGCATCTTAGCCTGGGTTTACTTGACGCTGTTTTTGCTTCTCGTGATCGCAGGCGTGCTAAGCAAACGCGTTTATTATCACCCAGAGTTGGTGCCGGCCTTTCATGTACCTGCGGCTGTGTTTTTGGTGCTGGCGGGTTACCGTCTCACTTCAATCGCAAGAAAAAAATACGAAAGAGACATTGAAAATTGGAAATGAAAACAAATTCTAATCATTCACGTGTTCCATAATGGATAACATAACGCACAGCTTGGTGGGTGTAATGGTTGCCCAAAACCTATGGAAGTCCTATTCAAACCAAAGCCTTCAAACCAAAAAAGTTCTGCACGTCAGTGCACTGCTTGCGAGCAGTTTTCCGGATCTGGACATGCTTTACGCCTCGATCACTCCCCACTTGGGGTATTTGCTTCATCATCGTGGACACACACACACATTGCTTGGCCTTTTGCCACAAATTGCTTTTGTGTTTTTTTCAATCCAATTGTTTTTCCGTTTTGTATTGAATAAAAGTCTCGAGCATCAAAAGCTCATCTTTACAAACATCGCCATATGTTTTTTACTTCACATCGTCCTTGATTATTTTAATTCCTATGGCGTACATCCCTTTTGGCCCATAAGAAACCATTGGCATTATGGTGACAGCGTTTTTATTGTTGAGCCGCTATATTATGCTGCTTTACTGCCATTGCTTTATCACAGCACACATTCTCTTACGATACGCATGCTAACTTGTGCCATTTTGCCTTTCATTTGTATGTTGGCTTTTAAAATGCAAATGATGTCGATTGGGCATGGAATATTTTTACTTGCTCTGTTTGGTTTTTTAACGATCAAACCCTTGCCGAACGTTGAAAAATCTTCTTTGATTTTGTTTTTTTTCATCACGCTTCTTTTCTTCATCAATTCAAGCATGGCACGGCAAAAAATTGATCCCAAGCAAAATGCTTTTGATGTGAGCATTGTGCCCATGCCCGCCAACCCATTTTGTTTACAATACATTAAGGGCGAGTTATCCAGTGACAAGCAAAAGATTCTATACTCTCAAGGTTTGGTTGATTTGCTTTCTTTTTTCTCAACATGCAAACAGGACCAAATGGCTCACTTCAATGAAGGCGTATGGACAAAAGAAACCCATGCCATTGATTTATTAGATTTAACTCAAGGGCATGAAAAAGATTGTTGGATGAAAGCTTGGTTAAAATTTGCAAGGTTTCCTTACAAACAAGAAAGCACGTGGTTTGATTTAAGGTTTAACAGAAAAAGTCGAAGAAATTTCACCTCATTTGACATGGAGGCACTAAACAAAGAGCCTTGCCCAGGTTTTCTGCCTCCTTGGGTGATGCCAAGGTCAGATTTACTTCAGTGAGCGTTTTCTTTTCTTAAAATTTTTGGCGTCCACGATGGACCACACATATGTACCGACAAATGCAGCCAGCGATCCAAAAAAAGCGTAGCGATAGGCATTGGCCTTTCCCACATTGGAAAACGATCCATCATCGTTTCTTTCATTGACAAACAAGGCATAACTTGTGGCCGCACCAGACAAAAACAACAGTTGCGATCCCAAAAACCAAAAACCTTTTTTATTGTCATGATTGTAAAACTGTCCGATTCCAAAAGGCATCCAATGTTGATAAGGATTATATTTTAAATTTGATTTGGCATTCTCTTGTTTGGTTTCCTGCTTTTCGAGGCGATCGTTTTGTTTCATCACGTCTTGCTGTATAGATGCAAACAATGTCTTACATGCGCTGCTTTTGCAGTACTTTTTGACGTTTTCGTTAGGTGAAAAGGCAAGCAAAATTTCAAAATGATGCTTGGCTTTAATGGTCTGTCTCTTTTCACAAAAAGCAACCCCCAATATCTTATGGGCCAGCACGATGTCCTTGGGTTTGGACAGAACCATTTCATCCAAGAGCTTTTTGGTCCTAAGAATTGCTCCGTCATATTTTTTATCCCTAACCAATTTTAAAGATTTTTCCAGCGACTTTTCATACTGAGCGTAAAGCGTTTGAATCAAAACTGTCACACCTAGAATTACAATTTTATGCACATTTTGCCTAATATGCATAAGCCCTCACAAAAGCAACAACAAAATGGTCCATAAGCTTAAGCGTTTAATAAATTTATTTTGACCAACGCACTTGAAATTCACGTGAACCATAGGGTTGATCATCAACGAATATGCCTACAAAGAACCTTTCAATTTCGCTATACTTAACTTTTAAATGTGGATTGATTCGATTATTTTGAACGCCATTGCTTTTGATGTAGTTGAGCTTGATTTTGATGCTGTGTAGTGTTTGATCTGGATGAATTCTTGCATTCTCAAGCAAATCACATTGCATGATCAACTCATCTTTGCCTTCAATGGTATTGTCTTTAAATGTGTGAAATTGACACTCTTGCTGATCTTTATCCACCAATGTGCCATAGATAAAAGGCCGTATAAAATTAAAAATATTAGAACCATCTCGTTGTTTAAGTCTTTCATGATCCGTGTAGTGGATTGTCACGACGGTTTCATTTTTTCTCAGCTCGTGTTTTTGTATGTCATTTGAGGCATAAGAAAGCTTCAATATTAAGACAAGCATCAAAAAAATATTAGGTGTTTTCATAGGGTCCAAATAGCAAAATTATTGCAATACGTCAATATGTTATTTTAATACTTGCTCGATCTCGACTTAGCTGTAAATCGCCATTTTGAGTCCTCGCGTGTTCCTTCGGGATAAATAAAATAGGCTGTTTGGTCCCTGCTCAGAGCA
>JAYRVV010000305.1:0-5065 GCA_041918415.1 Bdellovibrionota bacterium
GAATCACTTCCCGCATCCTCTAGGGTGGTGGTGATCACCGGCGCGGGAGACAAGGCCTTTGTTGCTGGTGCTGATATTAAGCAAATGGTTGATTTTGATGCCAAGGCAGCTGCATTCTTCTCGCGAAAAGGTCAGGAATTGTTTTTAGAAATTGAAAACAGTGACAAAATAGTGATGGCCGCTGTCAACGGACTTGCCTTAGGCGGTGGTTTGGAATTGGCCATGGCCTGTGATTTAATTTATGCAAGTGAACAGGCCAAGTTTGGTCAGCCAGAGGTGGGTTTGGGTTTGATTGCCGGATTTGGAGGTACCCAAAGATTAAAAGATTTGGTTGGCGAACAAAAGGCCATGGAGATGCTGCTGACTGCACTGCCCGTGAGTGCTCAAGAAGCAAAACAAATTGGTTTGGTGCTGGATGTTTTTGAGCATGCCAGTTTGATGGAAAAAGTAAGAGGTAAAGTGAACCAAATATTGTTGCAGGGACCAAAAGCAGTGGCGATGACCAAAAAAGCGCTTCGTTTTAAGAAAAGCAAAACACAAAATGAATGCATGCAATTTGAAAACGAATTGTTTGCTAAATGTTTTCAAAACCAAGAATCCAAAGAGGGACTTAAGGCATTCATGGAAAAAAGAAAACCTAAATTCGGAGAATGACGTGAATTTTGAATTGACACAAGAACAACAAGACGTGCAAAACATGATCCGCAGCTTTTGCCAAAGTGAAATCAAACCTCACGCGGCCAACATTGATCAAACAGGCCAATTTCCAAAAGATATTATAAAAAAATTAGCAGACATCGGCTTGATGGGTGTTTGCATCGACCAAAAGTATGGTGGTGCTGGCATGGATCCCATTTCATACGCCATTGTGATTGAGGAGCTGTCGAGAGCTTGTGCTTCCACAGGTGTGATTGTTTCTGTCAACAATTCATTGTGTGCGGAAGTGATTAAAAATTTTGGAACAGAAGAACAGAAGAAAAAATATTTAATTCCACTGGCCAAGGGTGAGCATCTTGGTGCCTACTGTTTGACTGAGCCACAATCCGGATCGGATGCGGGCAACCAAAAGACCATTGCCGTGTTCAAAGGTGACCATTACGAAATCAATGGTGCTAAAAACTGGATCACCAATGGGCCACAATGTGACACCATGATTTTATTTTGTTTAACTCACCCGGAAAAGGGCAACAAAGGTGTGACCGCCTTCATCATCCCTAGAACAATGGAGGGTGTTGAGGTGGCCAAGGAAGAAGACAAGTTGGGCATACGTGGGTCGGGCACGGCCACCATCTCTTACAATCGATTGAAAGTTCCAGTCAATTTGCGTTTGGGCGAAGAATGCCAAGGGTTTAAAATAGCCATGATCACATTGGACAATGGTCGCATAGGCATTGCGGCTCAAGCTCTGGGGATAGCTGTGGCGGCTCTGGAAGAGGCCGTTGATTACATCAAGGTGCGTGAACAGTTTGGAAAAAAATTATCTGAATTTCAAGGTTTGCGCTGGATGATTGCCAACATGGCCATGGAAATTGAGGCCGCTCGCTTGTTGATTTACAAGGCGGCTTATCAAAAATCACTTGGAAAACGTTTCAGTAAATTGGCTGCCATGGCCAAATTGTATGCATCGGAAGTTTCATCAAGGGTGTGTAATCAAGCTTTGCAAATGCACGGTGGTTATGGTTACACAAAAGATTATGCAGTCGAACGCCATCTTCGCGATGCCCGCATCACCGAAATTTATGAGGGTACCTCCGAGATACAAAGGATTGTGATTGCGAATCAGGTTTTGAGTGAGGGTGTGTTGTGAGTGTGATTTGTGTGTTGGATACGCAAAAGGGTGAGCCAAAGCTGGCTTTGCCAGTTTGGCGAGGGAAAAAGCGTTTTTTCCCTGGGAAAGCAGAACAAAGGATTGTGATTGCGAATCAGGTTTTGGGTGAAGGTGTGTTGTGAGTGTGATTTGTTTTTGTGTTTTTAACAACGAGGTCTTTTAAAGTGGATTATAAAACGTGGAAAAAAGATGTTTATGAACCTTTCGTTCAAAAAAATCCTGAGCGGAAGAAAACTTTTTTAAGCCTGTCTGGCCAAAACGTTGAACCTTTGTACACACAAGAGCATATACAAAACAAGGACGTTCAAAATGAATTGGGGCAACCCGGTTCTTTTCCTTACACAAGAGGAATTTATCCAAACATGTATCGTCAGCAGTTGTGGACCATGAGGCAGTTTGCGGGTTTTGGTACGGCCAAGGATACCAACGAACGATTTCATTACTTGATCAACCAGGGACAAACTGGACTTTCCGTCGCGTTTCATATGCCAACCATCATGGGTTATGACTCAGACCATGAGCGTTCAATTGGAGAGGTGGGTAAGACGGGTGTTTGTGTTGACACCATCGATGATATGGAGACACTTTTTTCCTCCATTGCTTTGGATAAAATTACAACCTCGATGACCATCAATGCGCCGGCGATCATTTTGTTTTGTATGTACTTGGGTGTAGCCAAAAAGCGTAACATCCCATGGACAAAACTTCGTGGTACAACTCAAAATGATATTTTGAAAGAATACATTGCACAGAAATCTTGGATTTTTCCTCCCAATCCTTCAATGCGATTGATTGTGGATATGATTGAGTTTGCAAGCAAAGAAGTACCACTGTGGAACACCATTTCAATTTCGGGATATCACATCCGTGAAGCCGGCTCGAGCGCCGTTTCGGAGTTGGCCTTTACATTGGCCGATGGTATTGCCTATGTTCAAGCGGGAGTTGAACGAGGGTTAAACGTTGATGATTTTGCACCAAGGCTTTCGTTTTTTTTTAATGCCCACAATGATTTTTTCGAAGAAATCGCAAAATATCGAGCCGCCAGAAGAATTTGGGCTAAGGTGATGAGGGATCGCTTTGGAGCAAAAAATCCTAAAAGCTTGATGTGTAGATTTCACACACAAACGGCGGGTTGTTCATTGACGGCGCAGCAGCCATACAACAATGTAGTTCGCACCACGATGCAGGCTTTGGCTGCGGTTTTGGGTGGCACACAATCTTTGCACACCAACTCACTGGATGAAACTTTGGCATTACCCACTCAGGAAGCGGTGACCTTGGCACTGAGAACCCAGCAAATCATCGCACATGAATCAGGCGTGACCCATACGGTTGACCCACTTGGGGGTAGTTATTATGTAGAAAGCAAAACCAATGAAATGGAGGAAAAAGCACTTACGTTGATAAAAAAAATCGACGATCTTGGTGGCATGATCAAGGCCATTGAGTTAGGGTTCGTTCAAAGAGAGATTTCAAATGAGGCCTATCGCTATCAAAATTGTGTGGAAAGCAAAGAGGAAATCATTGTTGGCGTGAACCAATATGTTCAGGACAATGAAGAGCCCATTGAGCTTCACGCAGTTTCTGATGATGTTGAAAAAACTCAAATTCAAAATTTAAAACTCATCAAAAGCTCAAGAGACGTAAGCAAGGTTAAACAAAGATTGGATGATCTAAAAATCGCAGCACAGGGAAAAAGCAATTTGGTTCCCTACGTGTACAATTGTGTGATGGATTATGCTTCGTTGGGTGAAATTTGTGATGTGTTTAGAGATGTCTTTGGTCAGTATCATGATCCAAAATGGCTATAAGGAGAAACTGTCATGAATCAACAATCTAAAAATCCAATACGTATATTGGTGGCTAAACCAGGTCTTGATGGACATGATCGAGGAGCCAAAGTTGTTGCTCGCGCGCTTAGAGATGCAGGCTTTGAAGTTATTTACACTGGCTTACACCAAACGCCCAGCATGATTGTTGCATCAGCCATCGATGAAGATGTTGATGCGGTTAGTTTGTCGGTTTTAAGTGGAGCACACATGCATTTGTTTTCCAAGGTGCTTGAGTTGTTAAAAGAAAAAAATGCACCGGACATCAAGGTGTTTGGAGGGGGCATTGTTCCACAGGAAGATATCGAAAAATTACACGCATTGGGCGTAGCTAAAATATTTACTCCAGGCGCATCCTTGTCGGACATTGTTGATTGGGTGAAATTAAACGTACGATCTTTAAAAGGTTAGGTGAAGCATGAACTTTGATTACAATCAAGAGCAAATGGAGATCAAGCAAATGGTAAAAGATTTCGCAACAAGCGAAATATTGCCGGGCGCTTATGAAAGAGACCAAACATCAAAATTCCCTTTTGATTTATGTAAAAAAATGGGTGAGCTGGGTTTGATGGGCATGAGTGTTGCCACAGAACATGGTGGATCGCAAATGGATCTTTTAACCATTGCGTCTGTGATGGAAGAAGTTGCCAAATGTGATGGATCTTTGGCATTAACGTTGGCCTCTCACAATGGTTTGGCCTGTGGTCACATACAATTGGCAGGATCAAAGCAACTTAAAGAAAAATATTTGCCAGCGTTGGCCAGCGGACAAAAGCTTGGCGCGTGGTGTTTGACCGAAAGTGGTTCAGGATCAGATGCTTTGGCCATGAAAACAACGGCCGTCAAACAAGGTGATGAGTGGGTGATTAACGGTTCAAAAAATTTTATCACCCAGGGCTCTGTGGCCGATGTGTATGTGATATTGGCTTTTACGGATCCATCCAAGAAAGCAAAAGGTGTCAGTGCTTTTCTGGCTTGCAAAGGAAGCAAAGGTTTAATCGTAGGGAAAAAGGAAGATAAAATGGGATTGCGTGCATCAGACACCGCTTCATTGGTGTTTGAAAACCTAAGGGTACCCAAAGAGAATGTGATCGGTGAATTGGGACAGGGTTTTGTTGATGCATTGAAAATATTAGATCGCGGCCGTGTGGTGATTGGCGCAATGGCTTTGGGTTTAGGTCAGGGCGCGCTCAATGAAGCAGTGAAATACAGCAAGGAAAGAACAGCTTTTGGTAAGCCCATCAGCGAATTCCAGGCAATTTCATGTATGATTGCGGACAGTGCAATGGAATTGGAAGCGGCAAGATGTTTAATACAAAAGGCTGCTTGGATGCATGATCAAAAACGATACGCCAAAATAGAATCTTCAATGGCCAAACTGCTTGCTTCAGAAGCGGCTTGGAAAGCC
>JAYRVV010000306.1:0-6876 GCA_041918415.1 Bdellovibrionota bacterium
TCCAACATCATCCAAATGATCGAGCAGAGGCACATGCTTAAAATTGCCCAAAACAATCTCAACAATCATGTCTCCCGCCTTAAGCGTGTTGGCATCAAAATTGAGTGATTGTCTCAAACGATCGAATAAAAAACTGATCTCTTTTTTGTCATTTACATGGCTTCGAATATCGTACATTTTTAAATGCATGCTCAAAAAATTTTCAACTGACATGTTAAAACCACGAAACTCTAAAACTTCATGCCATTGCTTGGGATAAAGCTTGGCAAGCACATGCTGTGCGTGACCGAGCTGTGCCTGACAATTGGTTTGCTGTTGCCAATGGCGCCTGTAATCAAATGGAAATGCTGAACCCATGGTCTCGTTTTGAGCCAAGGCCAAAATCGGGAGAGAAAGCATCAACAAGACCCACATGGGGCGAAAATTTGCTTTCACAGCTTTGATTTATAGCAATCTGACCCCTGGATTGCAAGCAATGTGTTTAACAAAAATTTTTTTTAATTTCAGCAACTTAGACATAAAACATTTGACTTGCACAAATTCAGAAACAGAGTATTATCCCGCCGCAAAAAATGGAAGAACTTCTTTCAAATCACAAGCTCAAGCAAATGACTTTAACCAAAGGTTTGGTGATGGATGATTTAACACCCACACACAAGGTTTTGTTTGCCATGCGTTTACATCAATTGGGTTGTGTGATTCTAACCCATCAGGATCGAATCAGCTCAGTCTTTACGGAACGTGACTTTCTTAAAAAAGTGCTCGCCAAGGGTGCTTCATGGGAATTGCCCATCTCCACTTATGCGAGCAAAAATCCCATCACCATCGATCATGACAGTCCACTGAAAGACGCTCTTGAAACCATGAAGAAAAACGGCATCAGGCATTTACCTGTTTTAAACAAGCAAAAAGATCTGATGGGTGTTTTGTCCATTCGTCAACTGATACAATTTTTTGCCGAACATTTTCCTGCGGATATGATGAATTTACCTTTACGTTTGAAAAGTCAGGCAAGTCATAGAGAAGGGGAGTAAACATGAATCAAGTCAACACACAAAAAACTCAAAACAAGGCCGATCCGTCGCCCACAAGCTTAAACGCCAAAGAGCTTTCTTCCGTCACCATTCGTTTTGCCGGTGACTCAGGAGATGGCATGCAATTGACCGGCACCCAATTCACCAACACCTCGGCGATCATTGGCAACGACGTGGCCACTTTTCCAGACTTTCCAGCCGAAATTCGTGCACCGGCCGGATCACTTCCTGGTGTCAGTGGTTTTCAAATTAATTTTTCAAGCCATGACATTCGTACCCCAGGCGACAAGCCCGATGTGCTCGTGGCCATGAACCCCGCGGCTTTGAAAGTTCACCTAAGAGATTTGGATAAGGGTGGCATGGTTGTGACCAACGAAGATGCATTCAATGAAGTGAATCTTAAAAAAGCTGGATACAGCAGCAACCCTCTGACGGATGGCTCACTGACCAACTACAAGTTGTTTTGTGTGCCGATCACAAAACTCAACACACAAGCTTTAAAGGACTTACCCATCAGCGCCAAAGAAGTGAACCGTTCTAAAAATTTTTTCGCATTGGGTTTAATGTATTGGCTTTACAATCGAACACTTGAACCAACATTGCAATGGATCGAACAAAAATTTTCTAAAACACCTGACATACAAGAAGCCAACAAGCGAGCATTGTATGCCGGTTACAACTTTGGAGAAACCACTGAAATGTTTGAGTACACCTACCGTGTACCACAAGCGCAACTGCCCAAAGGTTTATACAGACAAATGACCGGCAACCAAGCCATCGCGATCGGTCTTACAGCCAGCGCAAGCTTGACAGGCAAGAAGGTTTTTTATTCAACCTACCCCATCACACCCGCCAGCGACATTTTGCATGAACTATCCAAATACAAAAACTTCAATGTTCTGACCTTTCAAGCAGAGGATGAAATCGCCGCAATTGGTGCCGCGATCGGCGCTTCATTTGGCGGACACATTGCTGTGACCGGTACATCGGGTCCGGGTTTGGCATTAAAATCTGAAGCGCTGGGATTGGCCGTCATGGCTGAGCTTCCTTTGGTGGTCATCAATGTTCAACGTGCTGGACCTTCAACGGGTTTACCCACCAAAACCGAACAAGCCGATTTGCTTCAAACCATGTTTGGTCGAAACGGTGAGTGCCCCGTGTGTATTTTAGCTCCAGGCACACCGGGAGAATGCTTTGAATACGCCATTGAAGCGGTTCGAATCGCCACCAAATACATGTGCCCAGTCATCTTGCTCTCTGATGGTTACCTGGCCAACGGCGCAGAGCCTTGGGCCATTCCAAGTGTAGACAGTCTCAAGAAAATTCAGATCAATCATTTGGTCGACACCAAAAACTTTCAACCTTACCAAAGGGATGAAAAGACCCTTTCTCGACCATGGGTTCTACCCGGAACAAAAGGGCTTGAACATCGCATCGGTGGATTGGAAAAACAAGATGTCACTGGCAATGTCAGCTATGATCCAGAAAACCACGAGAAAATGGTGCGCTTACGACAAGCTAAAATCGATCGTATTGCACAAGAATTTCCGGCCATTAAAATCTTCGGTGAAAAAACCGGTGATGTTTTGGTGATGGGTTGGGGAGACACCATGGGTGCCATCACGTCAGCTGTTGAAAACAAGCAGCGTGAAGGTAAAAAAGTTTCAAGCATTCATTTAAGACATTTGAACCCTTTCCCAAACGACTTGGCTCAGGTTATGAATGGCTTTAAGAGAATCTTGATCCCAGAGTTGAACATGGGACAATTGAGCATGCTGATACGAGCCAAATATTTGGTCAATGCTGTTGGGCTGAATAAAATTCAAGGCCAGCCATTGAAAATCAAAGAAGTTGAAACAGCCATAGAAAACCTACTGAAATAAGGAATAAGTCATGAGCGCAGAACTAGCATTGAAAAAAGAAGATTTTGTTTCTGACCAAGAAGTCAGATGGTGTCCGGGTTGTGGTGATTACGCCATTTTGGCCAGTGTCCAAAGATTGGTTCCTAAGTTGGGTATACCAAAAGAAAACTTTGTTTTCGTTTCAGGCATTGGCTGCTCCAGCCGATTCCCTTATTACATGAACACCTACGGATTTCACACCATACATGGTCGTGCTTTAACCATTGCCACAGGCCTTGCGTGCACACGACCCGATTTATCAGTGTGGGTGGTTACCGGCGATGGTGATGCATTGTCGATTGGCGGCAATCACTTCATTCATGCTCTAAGAAGAAACGTGAACCTTAACGTGCTTTGTTTTAACAACCGCATTTATGGTTTAACCAAAGGACAATACTCTCCCACATCAGAGTTTGGCAAAAAGACAAAGTCTTCTCCTTTTGGTACCATTGAACAGCCTGTCAATGCACTATCTTTAGCTCTGGCAAGTGAGGCCACGTTCATGGCCAGATCCATTGACGTGCACACAACACACTTGTCCGAAACCATTGAAAAAGCGGCCCTTCATAAAGGCATTTCGTTTGTTGAAATCTATCAAAATTGCAACATTTTTAACGACGGTGCGTACAAGGACATTTCGGAACGTCAAGTGCGTGATGAACGTTTGCTTGAGCTTCATGAGGGAAAGCCAATGATTTTCGGCGCAGAAAAAAACAAAGGTTTAAGCTATAGAAACGGTGAGTTTGAAATTGTGACCATTGGTCAAAATGGTGTCAGCGAAAAAGACATTTTGGTACATGATCCAAAGTCAGACAATGTGGGTCGTTTGTTTGCTTTAACCAAACTGGATTTCCCTAAATTTCCAGTGCCCATTGGTGTGTTTAGAAACATTGAAAGAATCGCCTACGATCATGAAATCAATCGACAGATTGAAACCATTACAGCGCAAAAGGGTAAAGGCGATCTAGATAAGCTGCTCAAGGGATCTGAAACTTGGGAGGTCAAGTAATGCGGATTTGCCCCGCTTGTCATAGTGAAAACATCGAAGGCGTGGATGAATGTCAATCCTGTGGTGTTTCGCTGACCTTGGATGACACAAGCCCTGAATACAAAATCAGTCGCATTTCTCACATCATCAATGATCCCATCAAGAGTTTAACTCTGGACAAAGCATTGGTGGTTTCACCAAAAATGAGTTTGGCCAAAGTGATCAACCTGATGATCGAAAATCAAAACACCTGTGCGCTTGTGGTTCAAAACAAAGAATTACTTGGTATTTTCACTGAGCGTGATGTTTTAAACAGAATCAATCGCCCCGAGTATGACCTGGAAGACATTGAAGTTCAAAACATGATGACCAAAGCTCCAGAGGTTTTGGATGAAGATGATGCCATTGCGTTTGCCATACATAAAATGGCCGTTGGGCGCTTTAGACATGTGCCTGTCAAACGCAAAGACGGATCCTATTGTGTCGTGAGCATCAAAGACGCCGTTAACTATTTATTTTAGTCATCCTGATTTTGAAAAAAACTAGGTTGGCGTTTTTGAATAAAACTTTTGGCATTGTTAAACTGAAAATACGGATTGTGTTTTTTTTTCATCACCCAGAGTGCTTAAGGGTTTGTCTGCGTAATTGTGGCCCGGACACAAAACAACCGCATCATCCAATTTTGAAAGCGTGTGGTTAAGACTGTGATACAACAGATCAGCATTGCCACCAGGTAAATCTGTTCGACCACAGCCGTTGATAAACAGCGTATCACCCGAAAGCAAATGGTTTTGCACCATAAAACATTGCGAGCCCGGCGTGTGACCAGGCGTGTGAATAAATGTAATGTCCGTTTGACCCATTTTCAGTTGGTCATTGCTCGATGTAAGTGTGCTGGCTTCTTTAAATTTTCCCATCCATGGTGTTTCATCTTTGTGCATCCAAATACGTGCATTGCTTCGATTCGCAAGATCATCCACGCCATTGATGTGATCGGGATGACCGTGACTGATCAAAATGTGTTTGATGGTGTACCCGTCTTGAGTGGCTTGATTGATGATCGCATTCACATCCCACGCTGGATCCACAACCGCCAAGTCCTTTGTTTTTTCATCCCCAATCAAATACACATAGTTGGCCATGGGTCCTAGTTCCATTTGTTTAAAATACATAGCGCTTCTCTACTTTCATTGTGCCAAACAATGTTTTTACTTTCATAAAACCATTGAATCTTTTTTCAATGGAAGATCCACGGCCATCAAAGCAATGCTTCTTTGACCGGTTTTTAAAAACATTTCCGTTGGATGATTCCATGCCGATCGATGGATCAAGGCCAAAGCCAAATCGCGTTTGAGTCGGTTTGAGAAACACACAGTGCTCAACTGACCAACTTTTTTATCTTCAAAAAAAACATCGTGGCCCAACGTAAGCGCATCCAACTTGTCTTTTGGGCATAAACCAAAAAGCTTCCAAGCAAGATGCTGGCCTCTGGCACTCAAGCGCGCCATGGTTTCTTGTCCAGGGTAGCATCCCTTGCTTAAACTCACGCCTGTTTTATAGTAATCACACACCAATGGAAAATGGCGTGAATCAACATCAAGCAACCATTTTGGAATGCCACGTTCAATTCGAAACACTTCATCTTCGGCCGTGTCCAAACTTAGCGGCGTATCATGAAGTTCGAAAACAAAACAACCGTCCGGAACAACAAAAATCAATTCGTTGGTTTTTAAATGATCGGGCAATGTTGGACTTGTTTTTCGAACAACAAACACATCACTTTGTAAATGAATTTTGACCTTTTTTGACAAAACAAACGATGACAGTTTTTCGACAAAGGCCTTGCTCTGATCATGTGTTAAAAACAAGCTCACAGACACATCACCTTTACTGACATAAAGTTCAAACAAAATGTGTCCCTTGTTATCAAGCAAAAACCCCAAGGTTTGACCCTTAAGGTTTTGAACATCACAAGTTAAAATTTTGTGTAAGAATTCAACATGGTCCGGCCCACTGACCTCAACGCAAACCCAAGTGTCTTTATCTTTCACCACGGGACATGTATATACAGCATGTTTCAATGAACAAAAATTTAAAAAAGCATTTTGATCTTTTTATTTTTGACTTGGATGGAACCCTCGTGGATTCAAAAAAAGATCTTTCGCTGGCAGTCAACCACGCGCTTAGCAGTCTGGGTATGACAAGCAAATCACAAGAGCAAATCGACGAACTTCTTTCCATTGGCTCGCAAGGCATGCTCATGGAGTTAAGCAAAGACGCACAACGATTTGACGAGGTTTTTAAGCTGTTTTCAAAGCACTATGAGCAGCACATCCTTGATCACACGCAATTTTACCCGGGTGTCCTGTCCATCTTGCAAAATCTACAAGATAAAATCAGAGCCATCATGAGCAACAAGCGGGAGAGATTTTGCAAAATGATCATTCAAGGCTTAAACGCAAATGAGCATTTTAATGAAATCGTCGGCGGGGATCGCATCGAAAAAAAACCAAGTCCCAAGGCTTTGATTCACTTGCTCAATCAATTTCAAATCAAGCCCCAAAGGGCCATCATGATTGGGGACAGTCCCGTGGATATCATTGCCGGGCGTGAAGCAGGCATGCACACCGTTGGCATTTTGCAAGGCTTTAGCTCGCAAAACCTTATGAAACAAAGCCAAGCCGATATACTGGTAAATACCCTTGAAGATATCAATGAATTATTATGATCATAAAAAATATTCATTGGGATATAAGCCTTTTTTGGTCAATCAATTTGAAAGCCTTTCATAAACAGGTATTAAATCATAAATGAACTGCAAACGCTTTATACAAAGGCATTATAGAAATGTTCTTCTTTAAATATGCAATTTTCAGGGGGCAATCTTTGTGCTTTGGTAAAAACACAATTATTATGGGGGCTTATCGAAATTGCTTTGATTGGGTCTAAAAAA
>JAYRVV010000307.1:0-4375 GCA_041918415.1 Bdellovibrionota bacterium
AAATTTGCGATCATGGATTGAAACTCAAAAATCGCTTGCAATGTGCCCTGGCTGATTTCAGGTTGATATGGTGTGTACGCGGTTGAAAATTCACCCCTGCTTGAAACTGCATCCACCACAGACGGTATGAAGTGCTCGTAACTTCCCGCGCCCAGAAAATGTGACATCATCGCACCGTTTTGAAGCGACATGCTTTCAAAATGCGTAAGCAACTCATGCTCCGATTTTGCGTTAGGAAGCTTTAGATTTTGATCCATCAAGATCGATCTGTCGATGCATTTAAAAAGCTCTTGGGTGTCTTTGATCCCAAGAGCTTTTAACATTTGTTCTTTATCTTTTGTCGTGAGTGGGATGTAACGCATGATCAATAATCGTCGTCGTCATCATCGTCGTCGTCTTCATGCACATCTGAACTTTCAATAAATTCTTTATACTCACTGGCACTCATCAATTCTTCTAAAATAGAAGAGTCTGTCACCTTCACTTTAATGATCCAACCATCTTCATATGGATCTTCATTTAATATTTCTGGAGAATCGAGAAGCACAGAATTGACATCAACGACTTTACCCGAAATGGGTGAAAAAATATCTGAAACGGCTTTGACCGATTCAACTGAACCAAATGGTTCTTCGGCCCGAACTTCATCTTCCTCGTCCGGTAACTCAACATGCACAATTTCGCCAAGTTTTTCTTGCGCATATTCGGTGATTCCAATCACGCATGTTTCTTGACTTTTAATGTATTTGATCCACTCATGATCTTTTGTGTAGTATAAATCTTCCGGAAAATCCATGTTCACTCCTTTTTTTCAATCTAAAAAATTTTTTTAACAATGACCACTTTTTTTTATTTCTTTATTGAGCCCGCCACAAAGGGCGTCTTACAGATTTTAGCCAGGGCCTGTTGACCTGGTCGAAGCAAAACACCCACTTCTTGACCTATTTTTAAATCAACATCAAGCATGGCCAAAGCGATTCCCTTTTTCAGACTCGGCGAAAAAGAACCACTCGTCACTTCACCAACCTTGTCTTGGTTAAAAAAAACTTCATGATGGCTTCGAGGTATGCCCCGATCCATCATCACCAAGGCCCTTAATTTTTTCTTTAAGCCCTGCGTGTTTTGAATTGCTCCTTTCCCGATAAATGTGCCTTTGTCAAATTTAACAACAAAGCCCAAACCCAAGGCCAGAGGGTTTGATTGCTCATTGAAATCCTGTCCTGACAGTAGGTATCCCATTTCTAAACGTAAAAGATCTCTAGCACCCAAACCAATGGGTTTTATTCCAGCTGATTTGCCTTCTTCAAGCAATAAATTCCACACTTTCGATGCAAGGTTGCTTGGCATGTACAATTCAAAACCATCTTCTCCGGTGTAACCTGTTCTCGATATTAAAATCGCCGTATCTAAAAGTTGGGCCCATGTGAATTCATAAAACAACACGGTGCTTAAATCTCTTTTTAAGATTTTACCCAAAAACGATTCGCTTACTTTGCCTTGTAGGGCCAACAGTGCAAAATGATCACTTCGATCAGTGATTTCAAGGTTTTGCCACTCTTGACCATGCAACTTAAGCCAGCTTAGCACTTCATCTCTCTTTGAAGCGTTGACGACCATCATGTAATGGTTTTCATTCAGGCAATAAAGGGTCAGATCATCGATGATGCCACCCTGCTCGTTAAGCAACAAAGAGTACTGCACCTTACCGGGCTTTAAAGTTGCCACATTGTTCGTGGTCATTTTTTGGCAAAAATTTAAAGCATTTTGCCCTTTGATTTCTATTTCACCCATGTGACTGACATCAAACAAGCCCATACCGTGCCTGACCGTTTGATGCTCTCTTAAAATTCCTTCGTATTCAATGGGCATTTCCCAACCGGCAAATGGCACCAATTTGGCCTTGAGTTTTTTATGCTCTTGATACAAAACCGTTCGCTTAAATCTGGCCATGGATCGCTTTCATGGCCGTCCATGTGTTTTTCATCAACATGGCGATGGTCATGGGGCCAACACCCCCTGGAACCGGCGTGATGTATGAGGCCTTAGATTTGACGGCATCAAAATCGACATCCCCTATGATCTGGCCATTGGACGTTCTGTGAATACCAACATCAATCACCACCGCATCATTTTTAACCCATTCTTTTTTGATCAAGTGAGCTTTTCCCACCGCCGCAACAACGACATCGGCCATTTGACAAAGGTTTTGCAAATTATTGGTTTTAGAGTGGGCCATGATCACGGTTGCATTTTGATTGCATAACAACATGGACATGGGCCTTCCAACAATGTTGCTTCGACCAATCACCAAGGCCAAACGACCTTCCAATGAGATGTGGTGATGCTTTAACAGTTCCATGATACCCAAAGGTGTGCATGGCACAAACGAAGGCATGGATAAATAAAACCTGCCACAATTGATGCTACCAAAACCATCCACATCCTTGGATGGATGCACACGATCCAAGAGAGCCTGTTTGTCCAAATGCCCTGGCAAAGGCAGCTGGATCAAAATGCCATGAATGTTTTTATCTTGATTCAATTCATCGATGACTTCAATGACTTCTTGCTGGCTAACGTTTTGATCCTGGTGAATGTGCTTTGAAAAAAAACCGATTTTTTCACTGATTTTGTTTTTCTTTGAAACATAAATCGAAGAAGCCGGATCGCCTCCGATCAAAAGGGTCGCCAACCCTGGCCTTAAATGATGTTGATCGTGATAAGACTTCACTTCTTTTGCAAGATCATCCAACAGCATTTGAGAGTATTTTTTTCCGTCCAACAACATCATGAATCAATACACTCGAGGCAGCAAACCAACGTCTTCTAAATTTTTTTCGTAGTGCTTGTCATTCATTTCATCAAGCAGTTTCGAATGTGTTTCAATGATGCCTTTGAGTTCTCCAAAAAATTGCGCTTTTTGTTTTTTGATCTCTGAAATGGAAGCAATGATTTCTTTTAATCTTTCGTGAGCTTGTCGAAGCATCTTGTCGGCTTGCATTTGAGCTTGCTCCAAAATCATCTGTGCTTCTTTTTTGGTGTTTTGCTTCATGTCTAAAGTGACTTGTTGAACAGACATCAAGGTCTGCTTGAGTGAAGCTTCTTTATCTTGATAAAGGGCCAAGGTGTCCTTGAGTTTTAACACTTCTTCTTGTAGGCTTCTTAATTGATGCAGATTGTTTTCCCAATTCAATGCAATGTCATCAAAATACAACTGAACTTCTTTTGCATCGATCCCAAACATTTTTTTGTTAAATGTTTTATGCTTTAAATCCATCGGTGTCAGTTTCATGACTTTTCTATAGCAGATTCGCTTGTTTTGTCGATGTTGTTTTCTTTGGATTCAAACAGAATTCTTCCAAGCCTCACCATGGTGGCCCCTTCTTCAATCGCCTCGATATAATCATCACTCACCCCCATGGATAGTTCCTTAAAATCACAACGCTTGGATTCATCCAGTAAAGGCCTTGAGCTATTCAAAAGCTGTTTAAGTTCTCTAAAATAAGGTCGATTGCCCACGGTTTGATCGCTTTGATCCGGAAAGCACATCAGGCCTATCGGTTGAACCATTTGTAAGCCGTTACAGGCCTTGATCAAATCAGGAAGGTTTTTTATATCCACACCGCCTTTTGTATTTCTGGTGGACATTTTCACTTGAATCAGTATTTTTTTAGGCCTTGTTAATGCGTCGTTTAATTTTAAAATGGATTTTGCATCTTCCATTGCGTGAAAAACATCAAAACATTTTGCCGCTTTTTTTATTTTGTTGCTTTGCATTCTTCCAATCATGTGCCAGGTTAAATTTAAATCACTTAAGTGCGCCATTTTATCAATTGCTTCCTGAACATAATTTTCTCCAAAATGAGTGAAACCCATTTTGCTCATTTGCCTAATTTCATCAACGCTTCGATTTTTGCTCACGCATATAACCTTACATTCGCTTACATTTCGCTTTGCTCTTAGGCAAGCTTCTTCAATGCTTTTAAGAATTATTTTCATTTAATATCAATTACTTATTATTTTATATTCAAGTAATACTTCATAAAGAGATTCAATGGGTAACCCAATCACGTTACTTAAAGATCCTTCTACTTTATTGACCAAACACGAACCAAAACCCTGCAAGGCATAGGCACCGGCCTTATCCATGTGTTCCTTGTTACTCAGGTATTGACGTATCAGGGCATCGTCAAAAGTATTGAATGTGACATGACTGATGTGAGTCTTTTGACAGCTTTGATCATCCATGCTTTCAAGACGAAAGCTTGTGATCACTTGATGGGTTTGACCACTGAGTGTTTTTAAAATGTTCAATGCATCTTCATCGTCTGCGGGTTTGCCATACACCCTGCCGTTTAAAGCCACCAAAGTGTCG
>JAYRVV010000308.1:0-4668 GCA_041918415.1 Bdellovibrionota bacterium
AAAGTAAAAACCGTACTTTTTCGAAGAGCCAGAGGCTCTAATTCAAGTGATTTATTTTGTTTTAAAGAAATGATTTGATTGGGTAAAATCCAAATTGGGATCTCGGTATCATCAAGATTTCGCCCAAAATTTTTCAAATCTTCAATACTATCTTCTGAATTCTGAGAAAAAGTCAGCCCAATGTTTAATATTAACAATAGAATAAAAAACCAACGCATGGATAAACATGAAGCAAAATGCATACCAAGTTTTACAATTTTTAACTTATTAATATTAAAGGATTTTAGTTTGTATTGCACATAAAAATTGAGTTGCAATGTAGTCCAATATCAAGGCATTGTATAAATTTTCGTCAGCACACATATCAAATGTATGATTCTTTCTATCAAGGAGAAAGTGCTATGCCTTAAGGGGCTGTCGATCAATTGGCTATCTATAAAATCTAAATCTCCTTAATGACTTCAAATCCCTTTAAGCTTCCAACAATGGCGTAAGCAACAACATAGGCCTTTGGATTGATGGCTTTAAGTTTTTTTGCCATGGCTTCAAGGGTTGAACCCGAACCAACGGCATCATCTATGATTAATATTTTATTAAGTGTAAGTTTCGAATCTTTTAAAAATAAAGTTGAGTTTGCGTTTTGTATTCTTTCTTCCAACTTTGAGAGAGATTTTTGGGCAACCGGAACTTCTCCTTCATAGGCTTTGATAAAGTTAATTTCAGGCAGTACAAATCCCCACTGATTTCTTAGCTCCTTAAGAAAAGGCAGTTTTCTTGGAATAGAATGTGGAGCCCAAGCCAAGGCCTGTATTTTTTTTTGTGAGATGAGACCTTGGACATCATTTTTACATTGGTCAGCTATCTTTCGGATCAAAGTGCGATTCTGGGCTTGCTTCGCATAGAGAACCAAAGCTCCAAGAGGTGTTTTCCCAAACTTAGGTAAACTGTAAAAGTCAGAGTAATAGATTTCATCCAAACAGCTATCTGAAAATGTTTTTAGAAATTTTTCTTTAGCATCTATCAAGTGTTTGGCGTTGTAAAATTCGTCGCTTTCCTTACGCGTTTTGATAAATTCTTTGATCAGCGGCTGTAAGTGTTTTGACTGGTGGGTGTTCCTGGTCCATTCTTGAAACCCATTCAGTCCATGCAAAATTTTACCTTGAGGGTTAATGTAAAGGTATCTCTCATTTAAAAAAATTTCATCACTTTGATCGATTTTTACTTCCTCAAAAGCCTTTACAGGATTGGTCAAAAGATAAAATACGCTTGGCGACTTACCCACTCGTTTTAAATCACCTCGGTCAACCATTGATCTAAGGTGTCTGTGCAGGGCTTGAGGACTAATGTTGAGATGTTTTTGAAGCTCAAATGGCGACGACTGACCATTTTTCTTAATCAAATCCGCGATGTGTTTCTTTGTGTCCGTTTTCATAGTTTATAGTTTATACTAAACCATAAACTATAGCTATGTTTATGGTTACATTTGATGGTTTTGCGCCCAGTGGTGTACCTATCGAACTTGTCCAAATCAGTTCAAATCATGAACTAGTTACTCGAATGAAGAGTGCAAGTTTGGATGGAGAGCGAATCTCATTTTGGAAGAAGAAAAAATAATAAATCGTGGATCCTTCCATACCCTAGTAGGTTTAAAATATATATTTATAGTCCATATTATTGGGACTTTTTAACTAATATTTATACTAAAGTTTGCTTTTTCATGTAAAAGTCTATTATAATGAGTCTTATTATGACTAAAATAAACCAAGCCTTATCACGCTGGAAAGATGGAGAGGTGCATACTCTGTCGTGGTTTAAGATGGATAAGAGATCGCTTCACTATCATCAAAAAACAGGCCTTCTCAAAGCTTTAGGCTCGGGTGTGTACGCTCGGCCGGAAGATTTTTTGAATTGGGAAGCAGCTGTCAGTACATTGCAATTTGAACAAAAATTTCCGGTTCATATCTCAGGGCAAACGGCATTACTCCTTCATGGAGTTAAACACCATTTACCTCTGGGGAAGGGGATAGTACTCCTTCGATCTTCGTTGAAAACAGTACTGCCTAGGTGGATAAGCAAAAATAACTGGGGTGCCAAATTCTCTTTGAAAACATCCACGCTTTTTAAAACAGATATAGGCATCGACACATTTAATGAAGGTAAATACCCTTTGAAAATATCTTGTAGAGAGCGTGCAATTCTGGAATTGATCGAAGATTTTGATTTAAACTCCTCCTTTGAAGAAGTTCTTCATTATATGGAAAGCCTTCGAACACTTCGAAGCGAGGTTGTCCAAAAACTTTTAGAACAATGTGAATCCATAAAAGTAAAACGCGTATTTCTTTATTTAAGTGAAAAAAATAATATGGAATATTTTGCAAAACTTAAATTGAACAAAATCAATTTGGGTAAAGGAAAAAGAAGTGTTGTAAAATATGGAAAATTGGATCAAAAGTATGGAATCACGGTCCCTAAAGAAACCCAGGAGAATCCTTTCTGATGAATGAGCGCTACATTGAAGAAGTGAAGCTTTTGTTGGATGTTTTGCCTCTCAGCTTGTCTGATCATCGAATGGCTTTGAAGGGTGGCACGGCCATTAATTTGTTCTACAAAAACCTTCCTCGATTGAGCGTGGATATTGACCTTGCTTATTTACCGATCGAAGATCGAGAAACAACTTTTACAAATATTTATTTGATCCTCGATCAGCTGAAAATTAACTTGGAAAAAAATCTGGGGTTAAAGGTAAATTATTCAAATCTACCCAGTTCTGGAAAAGAAACAAAGCTCACTGTTATTCGAGAGAAAACAGAAATCATAATTGAACCCAATTTTATTCTTCGTGGCGCTTTGTACGACGCACAAAAAATAGATCTATGCAAAGATGCTCAGAAGCGTTTTGCTCGGCAATTTTCTGTTCAGTGTTTAGATCCTGCTGACGTATATGGAGGAAAGATATGTGCAGCGCTGGATCGCCAACATCCCCGAGACCTATTTGATGTAAAAATTCTACTGGATACCGAAAATATCACCGAACAAATAAAAGATGCTTTTATTTTTTATTTACTCTCAGGGACTAGACCCCCACATGAAATACTTGATCCACATGAAGTCGACATTACTCATATGCTAGAAAATGAATTTTCAGGAATGATTGATGTCGATGTGACTGAAAGTGAACTCAAAAAAGCTCAAAAAGACGTGTTATCAAAGTTAAAAAACATTTTTACCCAAAATGACAAACAATTTCTAATTTCTTTTGTAAAAAACCAGCCAGACTGGAATCTGTATGCATACCCAAAAATCAAAGACTATCCTTCCATCAAATGGAAGATATTGAATCAGGGAAAGATGGATTTAAAAAAGAAAGATACTCAAGTCGCACTGCTGGAAAAAATATTGAGTTAGATTAAAAATTCTTTCTTAAAAAATGCTTGCTAAACTGGGGGCAGTACAAAAGATCTTCTTTCGCTCATTTTTAATCAACTCCAAAAACTCCTCCCAAATCCAATCTTTTAAAAAAAAAGATTACTTCAGGGGCGACTAATTTACTTTATGTCCAACCACGCTGACGGGTAGCAATTGCCCTTGACTGTCTGGCATGTAAATTGTGGTGGTCATGTAGTTGTAGTCTCGAGCTTTCATGCCTTTGAACACTTTTTCTTTTTGGAAGTAAAAATTAATTATCCCTGACCCAAATGGCTCTGCATAAATTGGATAATCAATCTTAATATTTTTCGATTTGTCTACTTTATGGTGAATCGTTAAAGTCGCACGGGCATTGTCAATGTGTTGTGGACTTAAGTTTTCGATGGTGTAATACGCACCCGATATTACATTACCATTCAGTAGTCGAAAGGGAACGTTATTGGATGATCCAATCTTAGAATATGTATTTACATAACTGCCCACATCAACACTATTCGCTGCAATCAAATACGAAATTCGAAGACTCTTTTGAGGAGGTAGATTTTTAACAGGGTAATGTTTATACAAAAACATCAAATCAGATGTAAAAAAACCATATGAACAAGTCGTCACGTCATAATCATACAAAAGCGAAGTTGCACTGTTTGCCAATAGGTGATCCATGCCAAGTGCATGCGCAACTTCATGAGAAACGCTAAATTTTAATTCTTCATAAGATTTAAAGATAAGTCTCTTACAAAATTTTATTACTGAATGCGAAATAGTACCATCTTCGTTATAATGGTTTTTTGTATAAGCAGTCACTCTTGGTGGCCTCCTATAACATGAAATATTTTTTATAATATTATTCTTTAATGGCAAAGTCTTAACGACCTCAAAACCGATTTTAATGCCTGGATGACCAGTGCGATTCCAAACGTCAATTCCCTCAGACACAGCTTTAAACTTGTCTCCCAAAAATAACTTATCTGATTCTGTCATGTAAAACGTAAACGCAGTGCTTTTTCGAAGTGCCAATGGCTTTAATTCAACAGTTTTATTTTGCTTTAAATAAATAGTTTCGTTGGGCATAATCACAACGAGTTGTTCAGTCTCATCAAGATCTCGTCCATGTTTTTTTAAGTATTCAGGGCTGTACCTGGGGTTTTGAGCCAGTGTCAGATGAAAACTAAAAATCATAAATAAAATAAAAAACCAGTTCATGGATAAGTAATAAGCAAATTACAGGCCAATTCTATGCTT
>JAYRVV010000309.1:0-2996 GCA_041918415.1 Bdellovibrionota bacterium
CTTGGCCGCGTTCTTCAGCGTCGATGCCGGGATAAGCCCCCGGTGTATCAATGAATGTTAAAATCGGAAGTTTAAAGCGTTCCGCCATGCTCATCATGCGAAGGGCTTTTCGATAGCCCTCAGGCTTGGGCATGCCAAAATTTCTGGCAATTTTATCTTTGGTTGATCGACCCTTTTGATGGGCAACGACAGCGACGGCTTTTGTGTTAAATTTTGCAAGGCCAATGATGATGGATTGATCATCGGCAAAATTTCGATCGCCATGCAACTCTACAAAATCGTCAAACAGTTCTGGAACATAATCTAAAAAGTAAGGTCGATTGGGATGTCTGGAAAGTTGTGTTCTTTGCCATGAGTTAAGATGGGTGAAAGTGGACTCAACCAATTTGTCGAGTTTTTTTTCAAGCTTTAGAATTTCATTCTGAATATCAACCCCGCCACTTTGTTGAAGATTCTTTAATTCAGAAATTTTTGTTTCTAATTCTATGATGGGTTTTTCAAAGTCAAAATGAGGGTTCATTTGTTTTTGTCCTTTATTCTTTGCATCATAACGTTAAGCGCTTCATCGCCCTTGATCCATGTGATGTTGCCAAGTTTTCTAAACCACGTCATTTGTCTTTTAGCATAATTTCGGGTCTTTTGTGCAATTTCCTCAATCAATTGTTGCTGATTAATTTCGTTGTTTAAAAAGCGTAAAACAGACGCATAACCAATGGTTTTTTTAAGTTTGCTTCTTGCATTTGGAAAATTCAAAAGTATTTCTTTGGTTTCCTCGATCATTCCATTCTCAAGCATGTCATTAACCCTTTGGTTAATTCTTTGATACAGCGCTTGTCTTTCATGATGGACACCAAAATATTCAAATGAATAAGGTGAAGCGATGGAGGATGGCTCAAGTTTGGATGGTTTAAGACCTGATTGAATCAAGGCGCATGCGCGATCGATTCGATATTGATCATTGGGGTGGATGCGTTTTGCATAATCAGGATCATGTTTTTGTAAAAACTCATAATTACCACTTGCATGTGTGGACGGTTTCGCAATTTGCAAGGGTGGGTGGGTGATGGCTTTTAAATAAAACCCTGATCCACCCACCAGCAGTGCAATGTTACCTCTTTTGAAAATATTTTTTAAGGTTGCGTTTGCCAATTTTGAAAACTCATAGGCGTTCATGACTTGATCAGGCTGTGCGATGTCATAAAGATGATGTGGACATACAGACATTTCTTCAGGCGTGGGTTTGGCTGTGCCTATGGTCATGTGCTTATAGCATTGCAGGCTATCGGCGTTGATGACTTCAATGTTTAAATGCTGTGCCAGGTTTTTGACAATTGCTGATTTACCCGAAGCGGTGGGTCCCACCAATCCAAAAACTCGTTGATTCATTTTCTTTCAAACAATTTTTCCAATAAATCAACGTTCAATTCAAAATGTGTTGGCCTACCGTGAGGGCAATAGGCGGACAGTTGGGTGTGATCCATGGATTTGAGAAGAAAGTCGATTTCTTGTTGATTCATCCGATCGTGTGCACGAATGGCACTGTGACAGGCAAGGCGTGCATAAAAATCATCTTGAAGGTCGCTCCAAGATGAACAATTAAAATCATCAATGAGTTCATCAATCATTTGTGTAAACAGAGTTGGCGTCACGTGTGAGTGAATGTTTAAAGGTAAGCTGCGAATGGAGAATTGAGTAGGACCGATGGGATCAATTTCAAAACCCATCGAGTTAAGTAAATCCAAATTGATCGTTAAAGCCTTGGTTTGAGTCGGTGAGAGAGAAACACTGATGGGGTAAAGCAAGTGTTGTGAAGCGTTTTGACCCAAGGCTTTATTTTTAAACTGCTCAAACAACACACGCTCGTGTGCGGCGTGTTGATCAATGATGTATAGTTTTAAACCTGCTTGCATCACCAAGTAAGTATCGTCGATCGTATGCACGTGGTGCATGTTGAAGAAAAATGTCTGTTTTTCTTGCACGGGTTCGATGACAGCATGGCTGCCTTTAAATAAAACAGATTGAACGTCAAAATGTTGAACAGATTGAGTGTGAACGTTTTTGGGTTGTTGCCAGGTACGCACGGCATGATCAGAGGATTGTAAAAAATTATTTTTGTGTGAAGTTTGTGAAGTTAATGCCTGAAAGATGCTTTTGGAAACAGCCTTGAAGACTTCTTGTGCGTTGACAAAACGAACTTCATATTTTCTTGGATGAATGTTGACATCAACCAAGAAAGGATCAACGTCGATGAATAAAAACACCATTGGGAAACGATGTTCCATCAACGCACTTCGATATCCTTCCATCACACCGGCTTGGATGGTTCTGTCTTGTATGAATCGGCGATTGACAAAAAAATACATTTCACTGGGTTTTGAAAAAGATAGGTTTTTGTTGGAAACAAGACCGCTGGCCTTGATGGCTGGAGTTACGTAATCAATCTCAAGCATGTTGCTTGCGATGTGATGGCCAAACAAATCACCAACACGCTCTAAGAGAGATTTTGCTTTTTGCAACAAAAAAGTATTTTGACCATTGATGTTGAGTTCAAAGCGTTTGTTCCATTCACTTATTGAAAGCTTTTTAAATGTTTTTTCTATGTGAGATCGTTCTGTAATCATGGATTTCAAAAATTTTTTTCTTGTGGGTGTGTTGTAAAAAAGGTTTTTGATTCTCATGGTTGTGCCGGCTTCTCTAGGTGCAGGCTCTTCAAAAGTTTTATGACCGTTTTCAAATTCGTAAAGCGAACCATGTTTTGAAGTGATCGATTTGGTCAAAACTTCAATTTGACTGATGGCCGATATGCTGGCGAGGGCTTCACCCCGAAATCCTCTGGTCAACAACGTACCCAGATCTTCTTCTTTTTTGAGCTTACTGGTTGCGTGGCTTTCAAATGCAAGGTTCATGTCGTCGGGCTCAATGCCCTGGCCGTTGTCTTTAACATCGTTCAAGCCTAAGCCATCATCTTTAATGTTAAGTACAATGTCGGTTGCACC
>JAYRVV010000310.1:0-3362 GCA_041918415.1 Bdellovibrionota bacterium
CAACATGACAGGCGTCATAAACTGAGCAGGGCTCACACCAAAATTGCCAATGCCAGCTTGAATACCAAGAGCCGTACCCTTCAGTCTCTTTGGAAAAAATAAATTGGTTGAAGGCATATATGAAGAAAAATCACCCCCACCAAACCCTGCCGTAAATGCCAGCACCATAAACACCCAAAACGGTGTGTTTAAATTCATGACGGCAAGACCTATGCCCACACAGGGTATGATTTTAATGAACGTTGCAAGTGTGATGGTGTGCCGAGTTCCAACAATGGGAATTAGAAATGTGTGAATGATTCTAAGCGATCCTCCTGCAAGACCAGGCATGGCAGCCAGCCAGAACAATTGGTTTTGGGTAAATCTAAAACCAAGACCAGGTAATTTGGTTACAATGGCGCTCATCATAAACCAGGAAGCAAACGAAAAAATCAAACTGATCGTAGTGACCCAAAGGACTCTCCAGGCAATTTTTCGCCCTGTTTTTTCCCAAAACGATTCATCTTCGGGATTCCATTCTTTGATCCATGTTGACATTGTGTCTTCCTTTCTTGTTGGCTTCACCAATTTTACTAGCGAACGATTCTAAAAATGGGGCAGTGAGCTTTTTTAAAGATTTGAAATGTATGACTTCCCATAAAAAGCTCTCCCATGGGAGATCTTTTTTGTGAAGCCAATAAGATCAAATCTGCTTTCAACTCATCCGCCAATGAGACCACCACATCAGGTACGTGTCCCGAGCGCACAACTTTTTCAATGGATGATGCCCCAAGTTTTCTAAGTATTTTTTCTTCTTCATCCAAAAGACGTTCACCTTCTTTGGTCCACGTTTTCTTCACCTCATCCCAACCTTTTGAGTCAGAGGCCAAAACTCCCAATCCGACAGCCTTGTCTTCAACATAGAGCAAATGAAGACGTGCTCCGGTGGTTTTGGATAAATAGGCCGCTTGCAGTCTGGCTAAATCAGCCAGTTCAGAACCACCTCCCACTGGGTAAATGATGTTTTTATATGATTGTATTTCTTGACCAGCTCCAATGCCAAGCGAGGAGGGCAAAGCTGCGACTTCTTCGATGACAGAAACAGGTTTCACACGCACCCTTCCACCCACATCCACCCATGTTTTAGTCCACTTGGCTTGAGCAATTCTTAAAACACCCAATGCCAGCAATGACAAAGCCATGAAAGATATGAAACCAAACTGAAACGAGCCCGTGTATTGCTTGGATAGACCCATCACGTTGGGGATGATGCTTCCACCCAATGCTCCAATTTCACCGATCATGCTACCTGCCACTGCGGTGGCGAGCGGCCAACGCAAGGGAACCAATTGAAACAATGACCCATTGCCTGCACCAAAAGCAGCAAAGGCCACCATGAACAAAATGGTGGTCGACATAACACTCAATTCAAACGAGGCCACAAACATGCAAGATGTGATGGCGATGAACATCGCTGTCAGAGAATTGACACCTCCCCATCGGTCACTGATCCAACCTCCAACAACCCTAACACCACTTCCCATCAAAGCCGCCAGCATCGTGAGTTGCCCCGCTTGAACCTTGGTCACACCAAACTGATCATGATAATACGTTGGAAGAAAACTCGACAATCCGATGAACCCACCAAACGTGATGATGTAAAGAAAATTAAACACCCAGCCATCTTTTTCAAACAGACACGCAATATGCTGCATGAATGTTTGTCTTTCAATGTCAGGGGGCTCTTTGGCAAAAACAATCATGACAACAATGGGCACCAACATAAAAATTGCACCCATGCCATAAACAGCTTGCCAGCCAAATTTGGTGGCCAATGGAGGCGCAAACAGCATGGCCAGCACAGTGCCACTGTTACCCGCTCCAGCAATACCCATGGCCAATCCCTTGTACTTAGCAGGAAACCAACCGGATCCCAAGGAAAGTGCCACACCAAAACTGGCGCCTGCGATGCCAAGCAAGATACCCATGTTCAAAACTTCTGAATATGTATTGACCATAAAATAACCATACAAAAGCGCCAACAAAATGCAGGACATTTCAACCAGCGCCGCATTTTTTCGCCCAATGTACTGAGCCAACACACCCAGAGGAAAACGCATCAAAGCACCCGCCAGAATGGGTACAGACACCATAAAGCCCTTTTGAGCAGGACTTAAACCAAAATCCTCACTGATGAAAGGCGCCATGGCCCCATTTAAAACCCAAATGGCAAAGCAAAAATCGAAATATAAAAATGCTGAAAACAAAGTGGGTGCATGCCCCGACTTGAGAAATTCCTTAAAACCTTTCATGCTTATCCTCCAATCTACTCTTTACACTTTGTTTTGATTCATCACATGATATGAATCATGCATGTTCATTGAGATGATGGGGATGTTTTATTTTGAATATATTTCTTTAAGTTTGGATAAGGGTATGAAGCTGACCTTGGCATCATCAAGCGTGCAAACGGTTGTGGGATTAAGCTGTCCTGATAAAGCCATATCCAGACCAATCACCACGGGATATGGTGGGTGCAACTCAAATAAGTCCTGGTACAAATGATCTGAAAATTTTAGCTGGCCTTCATGTATGACAAAAACACCATAAGGTGCGTGATCTTTATAAAACAAAACACTGTTGGCCGCATAATGTGCCACTGATTTTTCAGACGAACTCTCCAATGCCTTGGGCATCTTAACAATGTATTTTGAAAGCTGATCAGAACAGAACATCAAAGGATTCTAAGCACAAAATCCATCCACATTTCCATGATCTAAATCATGCTAGATTGTAATCTTCGACAAGCGCGGTTAAATCTTTGATGAATATCTTTTTTGGGCTGACAGAAATAAACCCTTCATGTTGAAACTCAGACAACGTGCGCATCACACTTTCAGGCGTGGAATTGATCATCGCCGCCATCTCTGCTCGCGTGAGGTAAATATTTAATAAAATGCCGTCCTTCTGTTTCACTCCGTAGGTCTTATTCAAGACCAATAAAAGTTCGGCTAATCTTTGCCGAACCGTTGTGTTGGACAAATCACGAATTCTATTGTACGAATCTGAAAGTTCTCGACCGATTTTTGAAAACATTTTAAGGGCCAAATCAGGGTTTTGCACAATGAGTTTTTCGAATATTTGCCCATCGATAAAACATCCCGTTGTCTCAACCATGGCAACAGCCGATGCCGAATAGGGTTCTTTGGTGAGTAAAGATCGATAACCAACAACATCGCCTTCTTTGTAAATGCGCAGGATCACTTCGTTGCCTTCTTGGCCTGATTTGGTTAGTTTGACCTTACCCGATATGATGGCAAAAAGACCAATCGACGTGTTGCCCTCTTGAAAAATGTACTGCCCTTCTTTGTAATGATTCGAAA
>JAYRVV010000311.1:0-2146 GCA_041918415.1 Bdellovibrionota bacterium
ATCGAACTTAGATCAAAAAAATCAAGCGATGAGATCGAGCAAATTGAGATGGCCTTAAACACCACTTACCTCATGCACACACAAGTCATGAAGAGCATCAAGGAAGGTTTAAAAGAATCTGATTTGGTGGCCATCGCCAAAGCCCAATGTGCAAAAGCCGATGTGGCCTTATCATACCCCATCATCATGACCGTTCATGGCGAAATTCTTCACAGCAACGATTACTCAAACACACTTAAAAATGGACAACTGCTTTTGGGTGACTTCGGCGCAGACAGCCCCATGTCCTATGCCAGCGACATCACACGCACCATCGCCGTTTCAAAAAAATTTTCTTCGCAGCAAAAAGAGATTTACGATTTGGTTTTAAAAACACAGTTAGACAGCATATCTTCCATTAAACCAAACATTCCTTACCGTGACCTGCACCTTCGAGCTGCACTGATGCTCACCAAGGGCCTCATCGATCTTGGATTGATGAAAGGCGATGCAAACGAAGCGGTCGCTCAGGGAGCGCACGCTTTGTTTTTTCCACATGGCTTGGGCCATATGCTGGGTTTGGATGTACATGACATGGAAGATCTTGGTGAAAGTTTGGTGGGATATAACGAAAACGAACAAAGAAGCCAGCAATTCGGTTTAAGATACCTTCGCATGTCCAAGCCCTTGGAAGAAGGTTTTGTTTTGACGGTGGAGCCTGGCTTGTATTTCATTGGTGCCCTGATTGATCAATGGGAATCGCAAGGAAAATTTAAAGATTGGATCAATTACGAAAAAATAAAACATTACCGATCTTTTGGAGGCGTTCGCATCGAAGACAACGTACTCGTCACTCAAGAAGGATCTCGTGTGCTTGGACCTTGCATACCAAAATCAGTCCAAGACCTTGAATCCATGTCATAGACTCACTGTAAACTAGTCGCCGCTGAAGAAATCAGAGATTCAATCTACTTGATTTCACAAAAGGCATAGTAGCGGTTTTCATAAAGCATGTTTTTGCATAGGCTTTGAATGTTGTGTTGATACGCTTGCGTAGATACGTAACTTAGCGGAGCCTGGCCCTTATTAAAAGGACTGAACAACAAAATGTTTCTGCCTTCCCTTTTGATCATTCGGTCGTGATTTTTATAGAGTTCAAAGGAATAAACCATTTTGTCAACATACGGCATCAGCTCAATGCCATAATAATAAACCATGTAATACAGACGATCTTGATTAAGTATGTTTGATTTTAAAAACTCTATGGCCGCATCTTGTTCTTGTTTTGGAAAAACATGAACCACAGGCAAACCATGCCCACCCCTAACCATCCGATGCATATTCCAATTAAGAATTTGATCTTGACTGAAAGTGTATGAAAATGAATACACTTTTGTGTTAAGCCCCATCAAAGGTGAAAAAAGGACTGCCAAAACAATGAACTGAAGGAGCTTCCCTTTACTTTTAAAATAAATGGCACGCACACAATCATTTGCATGCATGAACCAATACACCACAAACATGAACATGGTTGGATAAATGTAACGAAACAATGAATACTGAACGAAAAATAGAAACCACACGACGTTTAAAATGAAACTGAGACCAAAGATGAGATGAAAAACATGGTCTTTTCTTTTTAGCAAACGAAAGCAGATGACAAAAAACGAACACCAAAACAAACCGATGTTTTTGATGCCCAAGTCCAAAGCGATGTTTAATTTTCTCATGAGCAATGTGCGATCCAAGGACAAAACACCATCATGGTTGTAAGCCACAAATCCATACCGCCCGATTTTGGCCTGCCAAAATGCCTTGAGTCCATTTGCATCGACCAAGTGATAAACCATCAAGGATTCATAGAGGTAATACAAAACCACAACAAAAGACGCAGCCATGAACCAAATAAAGATTTTTTGGATGGATTTGCGTTCGCTTAACAATAAAGCCATGAGTACACAAGGAACATTGATCAAATAAATCGTTTTTGTGAGAATGCAAAATCCAAAAAATACACCCGAAAGCGTTGCAAACATGGTCCGTGTTAAGTTTTTCAACAAAAGTACAGAAACCATAAAATACAACATGGCCGTTGTTTCAGCCTGGTGCTCGTAAGTGTATGAAAAGGTGAACTGAGGATACGTATATAGAAATACAAAAAACATCA
>JAYRVV010000312.1:0-1917 GCA_041918415.1 Bdellovibrionota bacterium
AAAAACTGAACATTACAGTGTGAAGTCTCCGGTGTTTCCATTTTTAAAATTTTCAAAAGCCGACACCATATTAGGTCCTGAGATGAAGTCGACGGGCGAGGTGATGGGTGTGGACCGTTCTTTTGAGATGGCTTATTTGAAAGCACAAATTGCAGCGGGCAATGTTTTACCCAAGCAAGGTTGTGTTTTCATGAGCGTAAAAGATCAAGATAAAGAACGCATCTTGGAAGTGGCCAATCTCATGAGGCAAAATGGGTTCACCATCATGGCCACCAAGGGAACCGCGATGCATTTGATCAAGCATCGTATACCTTGTGAGAAAGTGAACAAAGTGATCGAAGGTCAGCCACACATTGTTGACCGCATATTGAACCACGAAGTCGTGCTGGTGTTTAACACCACCCAAGGCCGAATTTCCGTTCGGGATTCGTTTGGCATAAGGCGAAGCACCTTGGAGAGAGGAATACCGTATTTCACGACCATGCAAGGTGCGATGGCCGCCGCCAAAGCCATTTTTGCGTTGCTACGTGGAGAATATGAACCTCACTGCTTACAAGATTTGCACTCCCTGTAAAATTGTGACTAAAAAGCATTTGTGCATAATGAACCTTTAACAATTGATTTTAGCTTGTGGGTTAACCCACTCAAATTTATTGCGCAAAACCCAACCAAGCGAATTAAACAAGTAAAAAATTTAAAAGAACACATGCTGGGTCTTTGTCAAAAATTCAATGATCCAAGCACCCATCCTCAAGATAAAAACAAGATTGCGCTGATTGAAACATGTTTCAATGAATTTGAGTTGCTCAATGAAGATCAAAAAATTAAATGTGTGTTTAGAGCATTGGATGTGTTGGGTGAGACAATTTTAAACAAAAAGAATTTCATTTTGGCCGAACACAGCGTGGTTGATGAAAAAATGATACTTCAAGATCATCAAAAATTAAGACAATCAGTTCAATATTTAAAGGGTGTGGGTCCGCGATTGTCCTCTTTGTTATCCAAGCATGGTGTCAATACAATCAGAGATCTATTGTTGTTTTTTCCAAGATCATATCAAGATCGGACCAAAACAACATTGATCAAAGATCTTGTTGAATCGAAACCTGCTCTGGTTGTGGGTGAGGTTGTGTTTAGCGGTGTGGCGTATTACAAGGGTCTTAGAAAAAAAATATATGAAGTGTTGATTCAAGATGGATCTGGACAGCTTAAACTCAAGTGGTTTCAATTTCATTTTAACACCTTTGATCAAAAATTTTCTAAGGGCAGTAAGTTGGTTGTTTTTGGAACACCAAAGCTATTTAGAAATCAAATGGAAATATCTCATCCGGATTATGAGGTGTTTACCCATGAGATCGATCAACGCAGTTTTGATCGAATAGTTGGCATCTATCAAGATGTTAAGGGTGTATCGCAAAAAACGTTGCGTAAAATCATCTCGGAAGCTTTGATACAATATGCTTCGAAGTATGCGTGTGTTTTACCTGTACACATTTGTGAAAAGGAGGATTTTCTTCCGCCTTGGAAAGTGATTAGAACACTACACGATCCCAAACAGATGCTCGGTGAAAATGATGTGATGCAAATGCAAAGTGTGTTTGTGTTTGAAGAATTATTTTTTTATTGTTTGCAGATGTTGTTGAATAAACAAAACAGTAAAAAAGAGCATGGTCCTAAGTTTCTGGTTCAGGGATCCTGTTTTTCAAAAATGATTGAGTCTTTGCCATTTGAACTGACCAATGCTCAGAAAAGAACAGTGGAGGCCATCAAAGAGGATGTGCAGAGCGGCTATGAAATGAATCGTTTGATACAAGGTGATGTTGGTAGCGGTAAAACCATTGTTGGGTTCTTGTCTTGCATGATGGCGATCGACAGTGGGTTTCAAGCAGCATTTTTGGCTCCGACGGAGATACTGGC
>JAYRVV010000313.1:0-3696 GCA_041918415.1 Bdellovibrionota bacterium
ATGATCAAATCATTTAGATTTTGACTGATGGTTAAATGGTGCTGGTTCAGAGGGCTGATGATGGCGTCTTTAATTTTGGTGTAGCGTTCCTTGGTGTTTTCACCGGCATAGACTTTGATGTTGCTTAACAACTCGTAAAAAATAATGCCCAGTGAAAAGATGTCAGACCTTTTGTCCAGAGGTTTTCCTGTGGCTTGTTCAGGCGACATGTAACTGAGTTTGCCTTGCACTTTTCCAGGCTGTGTTTTGGATATTTTGATCGCCGCTTTGGCAATGCCAAAGTCGGTGATTTTTACTTCACCGTTTCTGGATATCAAAATGTTTTGCGGAGAAATATCACGGTGAACCAGGTTCAGGTTTTTTTGATCCTCTAGGGTTTTGTTGTGAGCATAATCCAATGCCTTGGAGACATTCAAGATGATAAAAATCGCCAGTTTGAGATTGAAAGAACCATCTTCCTTAACACATTTTTTAAACAAATTGCGAAGGTTGCAACCATCGACGTATTCCATGGCAATGTAAAAGGACTGAGCGATTTGACCAAATTCAAAAACCTCTACAATGCCGGGGTGTTTGAGATTGGATGAAATTCTGGCTTCATCCACAAACATTTGAACAAAATCTTCGTCTTCGCTAAATTCGGGTAAAATGCGCTTAAGCGCGAGGGTCTTTTCAAAACCTCTTGGCCCCAAAAGCTTGGCTTTAAACACTTCGGCCATGCCCCCGACGGCAATTCGACGAACCAAAACATATTTACCGTATTTGATTGGGTACTGGTACGCCGTCATGGGAGAGTGTTCTCATTATTAGCACATTTCAAGTCAGTTTCGCTTTTCTTTTTCTTCACAATTTCCTATAAGACCCGTGCATGAACATATCGCCTTTAGCACGTCAATTGGGCGTGATCATATTGGCCGCGGGACAGGGAAAGCGAATGCAATCTCCATTGCCCAAGGTCCTACATGAAATCGCCGGAAAAACCCTTTTGGAACATGTTATTGATACGGCAAAGCAATTGCAACCCACAAAATTACAGGTTGTGGTGGGTTATATGGCCGATGAGGTCAAGCGCTCTTTTAAAAACGTGCAAGGCATTGAATTTGCTCATCAAATTGAAGTATTGGGTACTGGTGATGCCGTCAAATCTTGCCTTCCACATTGGCGAGATTTTAAAGGTCCCCTATTGGTTTTGTGTGGGGATGTGCCGGCTATAAGATGTCAAACTTTGCAAAACCTGCTTTTAAATCACAAGCAATTTGCTAACATCATGACCTTAATCACAGCAAGACTTGATGATCCGACGGGGTATGGAAGGGTGCTTCTAGATGAAAAGGGCCAGGTCAAGGCGATCGTGGAAGAAAAAGATGCAAGTCCGGCACAAAAAAAAATCTGTGAGATCAATGCTGGCATAGCCGTGTATGATTCAAGTTTTCTATTTGAATCTGTCCAAAAGCTTAAACCTTCCAACCAGCAAAAGGAGTACTATTTAACCGATTTGGTTCAAATGGCCACATCGAGCGGTCAAGGTGTTGGACGATTGCTGATCGATTCACCCACGGAAGTTTTAGGCATCAACGATATGAATCAATTGGCTATGGTGGACGCATTCATGAGACAACAGAAAAGCACAAAAAAAAACAATAAACGAAAAGAGGGCGTATGTGCGGGATAATGGGTTACGTGGGGCCTAAAAAGGCCAGTGAAGTCATTGTCAATGGGTTAAAATGCCTAGAGTACAGAGGCTACGATTCGTCGGGTTTGGCTCTGATCGATCGAGGGCATTTGAAGGTGGTGCGGGCTGCTGGAAAATTGGATCGTTTGATTGAAAACATGCAAGGTACTTCGTGTGAAGGCAACATCGGCATTGGTCACACACGTTGGGCCACACACGGAAAACCCAACGATGACAATGCTCACCCGCACAGCTCAGAGCACATCAGTGTTGTTCACAATGGCATCATTGAAAATTATTTAGAGCTTAAAAGCATGTTGCAAAACAAGGGCTATCGTTTTAATTCACAAACCGACAGTGAAATCATCCCTTTCTTGATCGAGAATGAACTTAAAGATGCCAAGGATTTTCAAAGCGCCGTGATTCAAGCCATAGCAAAACTAAAGGGCGCATTTGCATTTGCGGCCATTTGTACGTTGTTTCCCGATCAAATCGTGGTGGCCAAAAATGCAAGCCCATTGGTGATTGGCCTTGGCGATGGCGAAGTGTTTTTGGCTTCTGACATTCCAGCCCTTTTAAACCACACAAATAAGGTCATGGTGCTAGAAGATTGTGAGCTGGCTTGTCTTAAGAGAGATCAGATCAGTGTGATGAACTTCAATGGCGAAAAGATTTCAAAAGAGTTTAAACAAATCCAATGGAGCGTCACCCAGGCTCAAAAAGAAGGGTTTAAGCACTTCATGCTTAAAGAAATTTTTGAGCAATCAAGGGCAGTATCAGAAGCCATGTTGGGGAGATTGTTGGATCAGGGCGATGATGTTTTTTTGCATGAGTTGGATCACATCGATTTATTAAGGATCAATAAAATCACCATCATTGCATGTGGAACTTCATGGCACTGTGCCTTGGTGGGAAAATTTTGGATAGAGCAGTACACCAAGATACCGGTTGAGGTGGATCTGGCTTCGGAGTATCGGTATCGTAATCCCATTGTTCAAGAGGGCACATTGCTGATGTGTATTTCACAGTCCGGTGAAACAGCCGACACTTTGGCGGCCTTAGAGGAAGCCAAGCAAAAGGGTGCGCAAATTTTATCGATATGTAATGTGATGGAAAGTTCCATCGCAAGAAAGTCGCACGCTGTGCTTTACACTCAGGCGGGTTTGGAGATTGCTGTGGCATCAACCAAAGCATTCATGACCCAATTGTGTGTGATGGCCATGTTCAGTCTTGCGTTGGCTCAGAAGCTTAAAAAATTATCATCGACCGAACTTACGGAAATGATCAAAGAGCTTAGAAAGTTACCCATGATCATTGAACATGTGCTTAAACAGAACGAGGGCATCAAAAAAATTGCATCTCATTTTTTAAAAGCGAAGGGTTTTTTATTTTTAGGTCGATCCAGCAGTTTTCCAATCGCTTTGGAAGGCGCTTTGAAACTTAAGGAAACTTCATACATTCACGCCGAGGGTTATGCGGCTGGCGAAATGAAGCATGGCCCAATTGCAATGATCGATGAAGATTTGCCGGTGATTGCGCTGGCCAGTGGGGGCCCGGTCTTGGACAAAATGTACAGTAACATACAAGAAGTTTGTGCGCGTGGTGGACGATTGATCGCAATCGTGCATGAAGGCTTTTCATTGCTTAAACCCTTGGCACGGCACACCATAGAAATTCCCATGGTCCATGACTTGATTAGACCAATGGTTGAAGTGATTCCGCTTCAATTGTTGGCCTATCACATCGCCGATCAGTTGGGGCGCGACGTGGATCAACCCAGAAACCTTGCCAAATCTGTTACAGTTGAATGACGAAACTTAAACCCACTTTAAGAACAAAACTCAAGAGGATTTTGGATCGAGGTCGTTTTGATCGAAAAACCATCAACCAAATACTGGATGCAGGCCTTTTTTGTCATGTTGCTTTTGTGATTGATGGAAAACCAAACATAGTGCCAACGCTTTATTGGAGAGAAAAAAATCATGTGTATTTTCATGGCTCGTTTTTAAGTCGATTTTTAAAAG
>JAYRVV010000314.1:0-2830 GCA_041918415.1 Bdellovibrionota bacterium
ACCTTGCGAACACGAAGCCTCACCAATCCCAACGAAGATCTGCCATCAAAGATAATCACCAAAATTATTCTTTGTCCAATTAACGAAATATGAATGTTGTCTCTTTCACCCTCATGAAACAAAATTGAAAATTCTTTTTCACCCAACAGTTTTGCCAAACCGCTGGTGGCCGCAATGTTACCTGCTGTCAGCGATGCCAAAGAAGTTGAATCTATGCCCTGGGTTTGACCTGCACTGGCAATCAGCTGGCCATTTTTATCCACCAAATAGCAGACTTTGGCGTTGGTCTCTTGCATTAACCTTTCAATATGGTGAGTGATCAGGCGGTACTCTTGTTCAAACATCACCATTTTTGAATTGTTCTGAGCAGTCATATTTGTCCAACAAATGTTTTAACAGTATGCATGAAGATTGACAATTACTTATAGCTAAATTCTCGCCTTTCCAATATTGATCGACCCAAGGTAAGCTGATCTGCGTACTCAAGGCTTGCACCCATGGGGATGCCCATCGCGATTCTTGATAATTTGACGGGATGCGATGCAAGCATTCTGGCAATGTAAAGCGCTGTGGCATCACCTTCAACATTTGGATTTGTTGCAATGATGATTTCCTTGATTGAGTTTTGTTTCACCCTAAGCACAAGGGCATCGAGATTTAAATCACTCGGACCAACGCCGTTGATGGGAGAAATCCTACCGCCCAAAACATGGTACTTCCCCTTAAACCTCGCACTGTTTTCGATTGAGAAAACATCCACGGCTTCTTCAACAACACATAAAATACTTGCATCACGGCTTGGGTCCAAACACACATCACATATTTCACCTTGCGAGTAACAAAAACACTGCTTGCATGAAACAACTGTGTCTTTCATCTCTCTGATTGAATCGGCCAGCTCATCGCAAAGTGTCTTTTGACCTTTTAACAAATGGATCGCCAATCTCGAAGCTGATTTCACACCCACACCTGGCAAACGACTCAATGCTCGAACAAGCCTTTGAAATGACTTAGGACCTTCCATCATGATGTTTTGAGGGGCCTAACTTCTTCGATTTTGGCATCAAACAAAGACACCGCCTTTTGCACACTTGGATGACCCAACGCTTGTCTTTGAATCTCTTTATTTGAAACATTATCAACGCTTGTCTCAATGGTATGATCTATGCTTTGCACATGGATCACGATGCTCTGACCATATAAAGTTTTCCAAGCGTTTTGTATGCACTTTAAAAAGGCATCATCTTTGGCGCGTTCAATGTAGAACGAACCTGTGGCAAAACAAAGGGTCAAAGTGTTTCCGTTCAAGGTTTGCTTTGAGCTTTGCGCCAGTATGGCCGCATATGGAGGTTTTTCCTTCTTAACTAAATCCAATAAGTGCTTAAATGAACGATCATCTTGTTTTTGAACATCTGTATTCGTTATTTCGCTTTGGCTCATTTTATGTGATGGTGCTTCTTTCTCTGTGACTTGTTTCATTACTTCTTCAACTTGATTTATTACCGATGCTACAGAAAGCGATGGCACGCTTGCGCACATCTTGATCAAAGCCACTTCAACAAGCTGATCTTGAAACGACACCCTGGGCAAATCCAAAAGCGTCGATTTTAATATTTCAAAAAACCTTATCAATTCTCGCTCGTCTATTTTTTTTGAAAGACTTTCGAAGTATTCAAATTCATCTTTCGAAAGGCCAAGTAAGGCATGATCGGACGTGGCCTTTAAAACCAACATGTCTCTGACATGATTAAGCAGGGTGCTAAGCAAACCTTTTAAATCAAGACCCTGATTTTTTATGCTGTCAAAGACCTCAAGAACAGCATGAACCTTGTGATTGACCACACCATCGAAAATCGCCTGAATAAGCGCATGGTCAGTTTGCCCTAGAATAAAAACCACATCTTTGTCAGTGATTTTTTTATCTTCACTCAAGGCAAAAGCCAAAACCTGATCCAAGATTGACAAAGCATCTCTCAAACTTCCCTGAGCTTGTTTCGAAATCAACAACAAACTGGCATCTGTAATGATGATACCTTCTTTCTTAGCAATCTCTTCCAAATGCCTTTTGATCTGCACATATGAGATCGCCTTAAAGTCAAAACGCTGACATCTTGAATGGATGGTCTCAGGAATTTTATGAGGCTCTGTTGTTGCAAAAATAAAAAACACGTTTGATGGAGGCTCTTCGAGCGTTTTTAACAAGGCGTTAAATGCGCTGTTTGATAACATGTGCACTTCATCAATGATGTATATTTTATGCTTTGATTTATTGGGCGCATACCTGACGGTTTCTCTTAACTGCCTGACATCATCCACTGAGGTCGAAGATGCACCATCAATTTCAAACACATCAATGTTTTGCCCAAGAGCAATTTCTTTACAATTTGAACACTCATCACAAGCGATAATCGAAGGACCATTTTTTTCACAGTTTAAGGCCTTCGCCAATATGCGTGCAGCCGTTGTTTTACCAACACCCCTTGTGCCGGTGAAAATAAGCGCATGATGCACCCTTCCTAAGCGTATCGCATTTTGTATGGTCTGTGTGACCGTATCTTGTCCCACAAGATCACAAAACTGCTTGGGCCTGTATTTTCGTGCTAAAACAACGTAACTCACGCAAAGACTTTCAATCGTTTAATGTTTTGAAAAGATCACTACGAGCAAACAACACCCAAAGAGGGCTCAGTACCGTTGCTTCCTTTCGGACCTGGCGGGGTTGTGAGTCATTTGTCGCGTTTGCCCATAGCGACCAAGCGGCCATTATCAACAAACAAGGGGCAAGGTCAAGATAATCTGGGTTTACCTTCATTGGCTTCAATGTTATGTA
>JAYRVV010000315.1:0-2965 GCA_041918415.1 Bdellovibrionota bacterium
AATTCTTGGTAGTTCAGGGGTCGTTCGAACTAAAACACACACCACACTTCTTTCATGACCTGCACATGTACCACCACATTTTGATCAAAATGGAAAAATGCTTAGCATAATCTCATTTTTCCTGTAAAATTGAGATCAATATGAGCAAATTATATGAACGAGTGTTAGCCAAACCGAACAGCAGTTTTTTTCTGTTTGGGATGCGAGGCAGCGGAAAAAGCACCTGGGTTTCTTCACTTAAAAACATTTCGCTGACCATCAACATTTTAAATGAATCTCTGTATCAAAACATTTTAAGCAATCCCCTTCATTTCTCAGGTCAACTTGAGAATTTAAAAGACGGCTCATGGGTATGCATTGATGAGATTCAACGCATACCTTCACTTTTAAATGAAGTGCATCGTTTTATTGAAGCAAAAACCTCAAATTCATTCTAACGGGTTCAAGTGCTAAAAAACTCAAAAAACAAGGCACCAATCTACTGGCTGGCCGTGCATTGGTTAAGTACATGCACCCCTTGCTACCTTTCGAAATGAAACAGGATTACAAACTTGAGACTGTATTGGCCTATGGTTCTCTGGCTGTATTCGTTGGACATCGAAACACAATACAAGAGCATTTAAAATCGTATGTCACAACCTACCTCAAGGAGGAAATTCAAGCTGAGGCCCTGGTGCGAAACCTTTCTGGTTTTAGCCGATTTTTACCTGTTGCCAGCTTGTTTCACGCACAAACCATCAACATCTCCAATATCGCCCGTGAATGTGGTGTTGAACGTACCACGGTCGCCGGATTTTTAGACATACTGGAAGACACCTTGCTAACTTTTCGCCTTGGCGCATATGAGGCCAAGCTTCGTGTCAAAGAGAGAAAATTGCCCAAACTTTATTGGTACGACAATGGCATTGTTCGAGCCATAAAAAATCAACTGGGCCCCATCAACGCCGAAGAGAAAGGGACTTTGTTTGAGGGTTGGGTTGCGCAAATCCTCAAGGCTTACCAACATTACCATAATGCTTTTGATCAAATGTTTTATTGGGGAACCAACCAAAACACTTCTTGCGAAGTGGATTTTTTGGTTCAAAAGGATAAGTACTTCTATGCCTTTGAATGCAAATCGTCCCACACGATCCGAGATGATCATTTGAAAGGATTACGACAGTTATCTCAATTACCCAATTTAAAAAAGCGCTTTGTTGTTTATATGGGCAAAGAGATATTAAAAACGAATGATGGCATCGTGATTCTTCCAGCCTTGGAATTTGAAAAACGCCTTAGCCAGAAAAAAATATTTTAGTCGCCCCTGAAAAAATCAACAAAAGGCTTGTATCTTGGGTTTAATAAGTAAAAAGGGTCAAATTATTTGCAAGGTTTTGACAATTTCTTGTTTAAACTTTGCAAATTCTAGAGGGCCTCAAAAAGTGCCAGATGCGAGGCTTTGAGGCCAAATCGCCCGGAGGTGGACTTCTAGTCCATTGAGGACGATTTGGCCGAAGGTAACGAAGCAGATGGTACTTTTTCAGGCCTGACTATTTTAAATTCAAGTACGCTTGATATGACCTCACTGTTTAGTTTAAGAAGAAGTTATGGATGACGAGTGAGCAAGAGCGATGAAAATGGTCAATTATTCTTTCAGCCCATAAATTGAAACGCTCAAACTTCCAGTTGACCCAGCCAATCGGACATTCTTTTTAAATCGATACCATGACTGCTTTTTTCGCGTTTTAAATAGCGAAGCAATTGAATAGATCGAAGAGGTTTGAGTCTCTGATGATAGTAGTTAAGCGATCGACTGAATTCTTCTTGAGACGTTTTCACTTCAATCAGTGATTCAACTTTATTGTCCACACAGGTCAGAAAATCCACTTCGCGCTTTTCCTTATCGCGCACAAAGTGCAACGATGCCTTATGACCAAAACAATCCTCTAAATAATGGTTTCTTTTTAACAAGTGGCAGGCCACAAGGTTTTCCAAGCGAGCCCCTTCATCAGGCACACGACCAACATCATAAAAGTAGACTTTGGGTTCTTTACGAATGGCTCGGTTTAAACTTTTAGAATAAGGTGTCACGATAAATACAACGTAAAAACTTTCCAAAATATTAATCCAAAGCTTCACTGTTTTAGGCGAAATCGAAAGATCCGACGCCAGTGATGTGTACGAAATGGTTGAAGAGACGCGCTCACTGAGTAATTCAATGAGAAACTCAAGGTTTTTGATTTGTGAAACGCGCTCAAGCTCAGTCACATCTTCGCGTAATATTCGATCCACATGTCCGCGCCTCCACCTTTGCGCCTGGGTCAAATCGTTTGAAAAAAATGGTTCGGGAAATCCACCCAATTTCAACAATCGATCTAAAGCTTCTTCCCCCTTGAACTTAGCTGACAGTTCAGCCAGCGACAAAGGATGTAAGCGGTGAGAAAAATAGCGGCCGGCCAAGGATTCCCCACTTTTTCGAACAAAATCCAAGCGCGACGAACCGGTGACCACAAAGGCGTGATCTTGATTTTGAGTATCCCACACACCTTTGATCCAACGTTTCCAATTCTTCATTTTGTGTATTTCATCCAAAACAACCAAACGCTTCTCTTGACTCCACTCCATGCGCACAATGGCTTTTCGGTCAACACTCGAGTCAAAATTAAAATACTGTTGATGGTTGGGCATGAGCTGCTTGGCTAGCGTTGTTTTACCAACCTGACGAGGGCCCGATATAAAAACCATCTTTTTTTTTAAATCGTTTTCTAAAACGGCCTGATTGTAGCGGCGAATTAACACATGACCAAACTACCCTTAAGGTCAAAAAAGTCAAGACCAAACGGTATTTGAGGTCTGTTTGGTCATGTCCCAATGGATGAGAAATAAAACCTAACACAGACTTATTTATACCTTATTTTTTGCATCCTGTGGTGGTCAGTGTGTAAGTCAGTAAAGCTTTACTTGAATACGGCACCTCTACAACAAC
>JAYRVV010000316.1:0-6780 GCA_041918415.1 Bdellovibrionota bacterium
GACATGGTCTTTGTAACGGCGGGTATGGGCGGAGGTACAGGTACGGGCGCCGCACCGATTGTGGCTGAGGTGGCCAAAGACATGGGCGTTTTAACGATTGCCGTTGTGACCCGTCCATTTATGTTTGAAGGCAAGAGAAGAAAAAAGCAAGCTGACGAGGGTGTGGAAAATTTAAGGCGCGTGGTGGACACCTTGATCACGATTCCCAATCAACGCTTGATCAATTTGGCCGGAGAAACAACCTCCATGTTGGATGCCTTTAAAAAAGCCGATGAAGTTTTGTTGCAAGCCGTTCGGGGTATTTCTGATTTGATCACGATACCAGGTTTGATAAATTTAGATTTCGCAGATGTTCGTACCATCATGAATTCACAAGGAATGGCCATGATGGGTACCGGTCAAGCCAGTGGAGAAAAACGCGCACTCGAAGCGGCATCACGAGCCATATCATCGCCTTTGCTCGAAGATGTCGATATTCATGGGGCCACCGGAGTGTTATTGAACATCACAGGCAGCTCAAACATGACCTTGCATGAAGTGAACGAAGCGGCGGTCATGATACAAGAAGCGACACATGAGGATGCGAACATTATTTTCGGTGCGGTTCTTGATGAGAGCATGGCCGAACAAGTGCGCATCACGGTGATTGCCACGGGTTTTGGTCAAGTGCTTTCACCATCATTGTCGTCATCCAAGCCAATCATCAAAGAACCCATTTACCGTGAAACGGCGCACAGGTATGAATCTGTGGATATCGATCAGCCTTTGACCAAATTAAAAGACATCGATTCACTGGAGTTTCGCAAACGGGTTAAAGAGATCGGTGCCGAGGCTTTTGATGAAGATGAATATGACATTCCAACGTTTTTGCGAAAACAAGTTGATTAGGAATGTTTTCTAAATCGCAAGATTTACGAGAAATCAAACAAAAGGCTGATGAGGCTTTTTTAAAGCAGAAGTGGAAGAAGGCTCTTGAATTGTACGACCAATATGCATCGGCCAATGCTTTTGATGCGCGCGTGGTTCAGAGAATGGCCGAACTCGAACGTAAGCTGGGCAATGGGGATGCCTCTTTTAAAAGGTACAAACAACTGGCGGATTATTTTGTGGCCCAGGGTTTTTGGGCCAAAGCCATGGCCATTTCAAGCATACTCACTGAACTGGATCCAAGCGACACCAGTTTTCAGAACAAAATTGCCAAACATTTATCCAATGAGCGAAAATCAATTGTAAAACATACAGATGAAATCATTGAACTTAAACCAGAAGAAGAAAGTTTCGAAATTCAAAACAACAGCTTGGGAGAAAAAACATTGCCTCATCAAAACATTCCCTTGTTTAGCGATTTAAGTGCACAGGAAATTCTTTCGGTGATGAGTCGATTAAACCACAAGAATTTTAAGGAAAATGAATACATTTTAAAAGAGGGTGATGTGGGTCAATCCATGTTCATCATTGGGGAAGGCCTGGTTGAAATCAACACACATGGCGCACACAACGAAAAAATCATTCTCAATCGACTCAAGGGTGGGGATTTCTTTGGAGAGTATGGTCTCATCACACAAAAACCGCGAAGCGCAAATGTTCAAGCACGAACCGATGTGGAGGTTTTAGAAATTACACGAACCGATTTTGATGTCATTGCCAATCAATACCCGAGCATATGGTTGGTTTTAGAAAAACATTTAAAAGAACGATTGATTAAAACCATTTGTCAAAAATCATCGGTGTTTAAGCATTTAAATGAATCTGACCAAGTATTTTTAAGTGAATTGGTTGAAGAAAAAAAATACCAAGCAGGTGAGGCCATTTTTAAAGAGGGCGATGAAGGCCAAGCCATGTACTTTATCAAATCGGGTAAGCTTTCGGTTTCCATTCAAGAAGGGGCGAGTCGCGTAGAAATTGCACACTTAAACGCCGGTGATTTTTTTGGAGAAATGGCTTTGATTTCAGGACAAAAGCGCTCAGCCACTGTCCGTGCGCAAAGTGAAGCTGAGCTGTTTGTGCTTGAAAAAGAAAACGCCAAGCGTTTGTTTAAGCAAAATTCTCAGTTAACCGCCAATTTTATCAGTGCCATCAAAGAGCGTAACAAAGACAAAGCACAAACACTGGAAGCATACAAAGAGGCCACGCTTTCATTGGTTTAAAAACTTAGAAATTGATCGTGTATTGATATTTAATCTGACAAAACCATGAAGCTTAATCAAACTGAGACATGCCTTTACGGATACACAGACCCCACTTCGCATCATTGAAAGCCCCAGCACTTTAAATATTCAATATTATTAATAACTTATAAGATCTAGGCATTGGCATTTTTTTTGCTTTCATCAACCATGAAATTCAATTTTGGAGTAAAAGATGAAAAAACTACTTTTAATGTTTGCTGTATCATTTAGTGCCTTTTCACAAAGCGAAGACATCGAAAGGTTTGAATGTCATCTCAATGAAAAAAAGAGTCAGTATTTTAATGAAAGCATTGAGTCTGTTTATTTAAATCGAGGCATGGTTGAGTTTGGTCAAACGTATAAGATTGAGATTGTTTTGAATTCAAGAGGCACTAAAATCACTTTAACTGACTGTCTATATTTTTCTGCATCCACAGCAATTACTTGTGAGTTAAATGCAGAATCAATAAAGTTAGTTAAAAACCCAGAAGATGGTTTCTTTCATGTGGTCATTTTGAGTGAATACGAACAAAAAATAATGGATAGTCTAAGTAAGATCAAAGAATTAAATAAGAGTACACAAGCAAGTTACGATAAAGAAATTGATCGATTAAATGAGAAACTTAATATTTCTAGAATAGCAAACAAGGAAATTGCTTTTCGCATTAAGCATAGCGGATCGGACTTGCCGGTTGCTCAGATGAGTTTAAAAAGGAAAGCGAATTGATGTTTAAATAAAGTGTAAAAAAAGGGACAGACCCTTTTTTTAAGGAAAATCATAAGTTAGGCGTGGTTTTGTTTTTAGTTTTCAAAAACGTGGCAGAAAGAAAAATAATTGATTTGTTTTTTCTTCTGATCATCCAGTTTGGTTGATGGACTGGAGAATATTTTTAGAAATAATAATGCTTTTCAATGATTAAAACCCAAAACATATAAACGAAGCAAAACCTTCCCCAGCACTTTATTAAAAATCAAAAGCGAATGCTAAACTCATGAATGTTATATTGTTCTAACCATCTTCAATGTGGCTTTTTCTTTCCTTATAGATTTTTAAAATCCTCTGCCTTCGCTCGTCAATCCAGCGCCTTGTGCCATAACCGTATATTTCAAAATACCTTTTGTTCAAACCCTCAGTTTTTAAATATCGATCAAACAATATTCGATACCTTCTTTGCCTCTCGCTGGGCGTTTTTCCCAAATCCAAATACCACTGAGGATCCTTAAAATTTAACAACACCATCCAAGGATGCTTCTTCCCATACGCATAATACAAATGGGTTGACCAGATGTAATCCTTCGCATCCCTAACAATACCCGCACGAATAGGGTTTGCATGTATGTAAAAGGTTAAAATCATTTCATACTCTTCATTTTCAACCTGAATAACCTTGGGACGATCTTGTGCAATTTTGCCTTTTCGTTTGTGTTTTTGATTAAAAAATTGCCCGTACTTTGAATGATGCTTTTGCATAAGCTTTGAAAAACTTTTCAATTCATGAACCGTATAGACTTCATGAACATGGTTGGACATCAAACAAAGTGCATGTAGATCAACGTTTTGAGTCCTGGGCAGTTCCATTTGTAAGATTTTTAAGTATATGACCTTTTCATCGTTTGAACTGATGTTGAATTCATGGTTGTGGCCCCTCCACATTTTATGGACTTGGTTACCTTCTTCTATCGTCAAATAACGTGGCATTCTTGGCATATCAATAGACACATCAGCAAGGACTGTGCCATTTATAATGTATTATTTTGATTTGATTTCAATATGTTACGAAAACACCCCGTCGATCCAGATTTTAGACGGTATCAATTTAAAACCAAGCGTCCTATTTTCATACGGTTTTAAAATAACAATAACAACTAAGGGTCTGTCCCTCAGATTAGAAAAAGAAGGGAAAACAAGAACCAGAAAAAATAAGGGTCTGTCCCCAATTTTCAAGTTGAAAAATTGCACGAATACGTGGCGCCAAGTACGTTGTTGGCATCATCCACCAAATCCGTTGTCACTTGAATCTGATGAGTCACCCCGTTGCTTAGCTTATTTTCCGTTTTCATCTTGATCATGCTTCTGGCCTGACCAGGATTTGCGCCTTCAGAGTCCTGCGACGTCAACGTGACTGAATCCAATTGCACATAAGTCTGAGATCCGCCCGGATTACGAATTAAATTAAAAATTCCCGTAATGGCCACGTCCGGATCAATGGGTTCAGATAGATAAATTTTAATTTCCTGTCCTGTTGTGTTTGTGTTTCGTCCAACGCCCGTGGCCGTGCACGCTACATACGCAGAACCTTTATACACGCGTGACTGAGAAACCGTCGGCGATGTGACATCACCCGATGTGTCAATCGTTGTGAAATCAAAAGTGTAGAACGAAGAAAGCGCGAATCCAGCCACATCACGAATCGATTGTTTAAGGTTTACATAATAATTCGTATTACTGTCCAACAATCTTGATGGATTAATGGTTAATGTTTTGCCATCTTGGCTGAATGAAAACGTCGCAATGATCCTTTGACTGTCACTGGTGCGAACCAATTCAACATTGGAAGGCCCCACCGTGCGTGGATCAATGGCTTCATCGAAAGTCACAGTGATGCTTTGATATCTTGGATGGTTAACACCTCCATCGTTGGGAGAGGTTGAAACAACCGAAGGTCGTGTCGAATCCGCACTTGAACCCGTTGTGAATGTTGCACAAAATGGTATTGCGGCTTCTGTCGGCGTTGTCTTGTCCTTAACGGCATTGGTCACATTGACTTGGTAAGTTGTATTGGCCGCTAAAGAAGACACCGGATCAAGCGCAAACACTGATGGATCAATCGACGATAAAATAATGGCTGAAGACACAGCTGTACCAGAAGCACCACAAGTTCCAGTTTGGATGTAAGCACTACTAGAAGTCAGCGTTGTAGGGTCGATGATTTGGTCAAACACAACAACCACATTGCTATTTATTCCAATGCCGGTAGATCCCGTTGGGCTGGCAGTGATTACCGTTGGTCCTGCCCCATTTTTCTTACTTGTAAAAAATGAAGCCGTGTAAGAAGCGGACAATTGATTTCCCGCCAAGTCTTTGGCGCCACTTGAACCACCCATTAACGTTACGGTGTATTGATTTCTACGACAAAGCACATCTGGAAAATCAAACAGTGCTTCCAAACCATCCCCCGAAACATGCACAGATCCATTCACATAACCAGCAGAGCAACCCGGACCATTGCCCACTGAGTAAAGCGTGAACGTGCCAGTGTGAATGGTGGATTCATCCATGGGTTCAGAAAACCTAAGTTTAATCACCGGTGCCACCGAATTATCCGCCGAACTTTGAACCGGATTAACCAAAATAACCGTTGGGCTAACACTGTCGGGCAAAGTTGCGGTCGTAAACTCAATGGCCCAAGGCGCTCCCATGCTGATGCCCGCCAGGTCCTTCACACTTGATAGCACCGTCAAGACATAAGTTGTGTTGTTCTCCAAAGTGATCGTTGGTACCAATCGAACAGTTAAATTGTCACTGTTTACTTCCGTTAGAATCGTGACCGAACTTTGGTCAGTTTTCTTTTTCAGCGTGATGTGTGCACTTGTCAATGTGCTTGAATCCATGGGTTCAGAGAAAAACACCTCGGGTCGAATGGTTTCTTGAATATTGTTTGCGGAAGATTGTGGCGTGCTACCCACAATGGATGGCGCAGTTGAATCAGCCGTTGAAGATGTCACAAAGGTTGAACAGTATGACTGTTGCATGGTGTTTCCCGCCGCATCTTGAACGTTTGAATTCACTGAAACTGTGTATTCAGTATTGGCTGCAAATGAAGTCGTGGGCGTAAGCGTTGCGGTCATTTGATCAAAAGACAAACTCACAGTTGAACTTTTTTCAATCAGTGAGGTCGGAGGACACGCATTTTGAACGCCTGTATACAGTTTGACGTTTGTGTTCGTAATCGTCGAACTTTTCATGGCCTCACTGAACGTCACACTTGGAGACACATTAATGGGCACATCAGCTGCATCATCCGGTGGTGAAGTTGAAGACACCTCAGGCCTTATGATGTCGCTTGCACCCGTTGTGAACGTGGATGTGTAATTGGCAGCCATTGCATTTCCAGCGCTGTCTTTAACTCCAGATCCTGAACCAACAACCGTCACCGTATGAACCGTAGAAGCCGTAAAGTTACTTGTGTGCGAACACGTTGCAATTAATCCATCACTTGAGAGTGAAACACTCGTGCAAAGGTTGCCCCCTCCTGCTGTCACTTGAATGGTGCTTGTTGTGATGCTGGCTGCATCCATGGCTTCACTGAACGAAACATAGACATTGATGCCAACACTCACGTTGGTCGCGTTGTTTGTGGGAGAAGTGGCCGTTACGGTGGGGTTGGTACCATCGTGTGTGACATTTAACATCACACCCGGACTTAAATTGCTGCCGTCACTTTGGTGCACATACAAGCGATTTAAATTGTTTGTGTTCAGGCTGATGGTGGTGGTGATGGCATCGCTTGCGCCGTTACTGTCACAGACATCATTGTCAATGCAGATGGTTTCCGTGGCTCCATTTGTGACACGAATGCGATCAGCAGCCGTGTCTGTAAGCGTTACAGAC
>JAYRVV010000317.1:0-3566 GCA_041918415.1 Bdellovibrionota bacterium
AACTTCTTCCCGGTTGGGAATCTCCTTGTTGCGTGCGGAGATTAGAGCGCATATTCTCCGCACATTTGCGTATAATAATCTTGCGCGTGCGGAGAATGTCTGCCATAATCTCAGTATAAATGCGGAGATTATAAAATGAAGTACATTCACGAACTTAAAAAATGGCCTGAATTTTCTTGGAATCAAGAGAAGTTGACTGAGCAGCTTATTGCTGTTCGGCATCGACAAGGACTTTTGATTGGCAAGATGGAAGGACTTGGATTTCATCTTCGCGAGCAAGCTGTTCTTCAAACCCTTACCGAAGATGTTATTAAATCAAGTGAAATTGAAGGAGAAAAACTTGACCGAAGCCAGGTTCGTTCATCTGTTGCAAAACGTTTGGGCTTGGATGTCGGTGGACTCACACATATAGATCGACACATTGATGGCGTTGTAGAAATGATGCTCGATGCAACTCAGAATTTCAAAACTCCCCTCACTGCACAAAGATTATTTGGTTGGCATGCCTCTTTATTTCCTACGGGTCAAAGTGCAATGACCAAAATCAAGGTAGGTCAGTGGAGAGCTGATCAGAGTGGCCCCATGCAAGTCGTTTCAGGTCCTATTGGGAAAAATCGGGTTCACTTTGAAGCTCCCAAAGCAAGTTTGCTAAAACAAGAATTGAAAGCATTTTTTAAATGGTTTAATGAAAAAAAAACCATCGACCCTGTCTTAAAATCTGCGCTTGCTCATTTATGGTTTGTAACCATCCATCCTTTTGATGATGGAAACGGAAGAATTGCTCGTGCCATTGCTGACATGGCATTGGCACGTTCAGAAAATAGTTCTCAACGTTTTTACAGCATGTCCGCTCAAATCAACTTAGAACGAAAAGCTTATTACGATATTCTTGAATCTACTCAAAAGGGAGATTTGGATATTACAAACTGGCTTGAATGGTTTTTGAGTTGTCTGGACCATGCATTCATAGGGGCTCAAGGCATTTTGGAATCTGTTCTTCAAAAAACGCGCTTCTGGGAAACCCATGAACAAGAAGAGTTTAACGAAAGGCAACGAAAGGTTATCAATCGCCTTCTGGATGGTTTCGATGGAAATTTAACTTCATCCAAATGGGCTAAACTTGCAAAGTGTTCCCAAGATACGGCTTCTAGAGACATTGGGGATTTGCTCAAGCGTAAAATATTGATGCGCAATCCTGGTGGTGGTCGCAGCACAAGCTACTCATTAAAAAATGTATCGATTTGAAACCCAGTTGACACAAATTTAATATTGTATCAATTGGGTTTCACATCATTATTTTTAGTATTGCAGTTTAAACTTAAAAAGCAATATCTGAAATTAACTAGGAAAAAAGAAATAGGGCAAGTGTCCCCGGATCATAATTTTGGCACAGGAAGAGGGAATAGCCAGGACCGTTGCAACCAGCGAGATTTATTAACAAAAACAATCATTCAAATCGGTTAGCCAAAACGAACGACCGACGCTTGCCGACAATTTTACTGGATTGCGGTCGACCTGGTCCGCAAATGTCCGCAAGGCATCCAATAGTTTTAGGTATTGATTGCCTTTCTTTAAAATTATGATTTGAATACTCTGCAAATGCTCGTAATCACACAACAATATTTAGTGGATTTTGTACGAAATATTTCGTACAATAGCTATGGCTTTTAAAGAAGCACGAACTCAGCTGATTGAGGCGTTAAGAAACGGTTCCTTTCAGCATGAGGCGCGAGAGGCACAGGAAGAAAAGAATTTTCTGGCCATCGGCGATATCCAGCCCGAAGAGGTCATCGAGATTTTGAAGGCCTGCAGGGGAACTGGATACAAATCCGATACGCACCATATGGTGAGAACCATCACGGTGCATATCTTTAAAGGCAAGAAGGTGATTCGGAATCACCGAAAGTGGTACGTGAAGGCTTATTTTTTGGATGACGATGCGTGGTTTATCAGCGTCCATCCAGCATAACGGGAGTGTGTGATGAAGTTTTGGAAAGAAGGCGATCGATCGAATGGTATTTGCCCTGAATGCAAAGCCATGATGGAGACTATTTTCGCTCCCAAAACGATCCGCCTGGAAAAAACCAAGAAAGACGTTAGAGACGTCTTGGTAGCTGTTTGTTCCAAATGCGATGCTACGGTAGCAATCCCGCCACAGTCCACGCCTCGGCTCAAAGAGGTTCGCAAACAAGCTGGAAAGCCCCTAGAAGTACGATTGCCTCTTCATTTGAAGGATATTGTGCTCACGATTGTGGATCAATTGGGCGTCTCCAACCCGAATGCAGGTGTACAGACGTTTATTCGCTACTACCTGAGATATCTTTCTACGGCGCCTAGATCTATTGTTCTCAAAGCAAAGTTGCGATCAGAAAAAGTCCCCGAGTTCTCTATCGGTATCAGAGGCAGCGACAGAATCTCCATGAAGCTCGATATCGAAGAATACGAAATAAAAACTATCCTATTGAAAACCTTTGGTAAGGATGTTGACTTAGTGAAAGCCATGATCGCCCTAGGCAAATACCAAGTTCTCGATCATCCAACTCCCAAAAGACTCAAAGAGCTTCAGTCAATTTTTAGTATTGCGGCATAAATTGGAGTTTCCGCTTCTTATTTGGTTATTTGGGATAGATTCATACTAAGTTCACATTTGCTTTCATGTTCTAAGTTTTCATCTAAAACAAACCAACACAAGTTTAATTTGTTAAGTAGAAGAGGCGGGCCTAAATCTTCTATTTCAGTCAAAAATTGCAATTGAAACGAATTTCCATTATCGCATCTCTCATATTTATCGGAAAAAATAGAATCAGATCCCATGATTTTACCTGTGTAGCTAGAATCAAAAATACGCGTCTCAAATATTTCTTGGGTATTTGCGTTGCCAGTAAAAACATGGATTAACAATTTGATTTCAGGGTCTAGTCCTCCCCTAAAATCGTATTCTAAATCAAACAGTATTTTATTATTTATCAAAGGAGTATGTTTGAGGTTACTTTTTATGTTTGTGCACACAAACTTCACATCAGAGGCATGGGCTTCATATTGTGATTCGGTCGAAATGTATTCTTCTGAATTGTTTTTACCCAAAAAGGTCCTGCTCAATGCCCACCGTTTCGTGGGATGATATTCTGATGAGAGTGTATATTTCAATGAATCCAACTCGTATTGAGTGAACAATGAATTGAGTGGTTTATCATAGTTATCAAGGTTGTAATCCATGATTGATCCCAAGGAGAAGTTGTGGTCCAACCCCAAGGTATGCCCAAGTTCATGAGCCAGATCATGTTGAATGCCACTTTTTAATTGGCTACCAAACATTGATTTTTCATACTGATCGAAAATGACGATATCAGCATCAACTATTTCACCTAAGCGAGATTCAATATTATCGACAACATTCAAATAGGTAACCATTTGTACAGTACTGCTATCAGCTGAAACATGTATTAAATGCAAGTCACAAGTTTCATCAGTTATTTTTTTTGTTTGTGGAGATAAGGCAATGATACCTCGATCTCCTAAGCTAACGGTATTCGCGGTAACCTTGTTAATAGCGTCGAAAACTTCTT
>JAYRVV010000318.1:0-2291 GCA_041918415.1 Bdellovibrionota bacterium
ATTGCAAGCTTCTCTTGAAGCTAAAATGGCCTGTGCCATGGGTGTTTGTTTAAGCTGTGTGAGCGACTTTAAGGGTTTTAAGCAAAACGGAAAAAAACTGCTCTGTGTTGAAGGGCCCGTTTTTTCATTTTAGAAACCAAGGGTCGAGATTAGTTGTTGTTTGAAAACACAACGATCAAATCGATGACTGAATCTTTAACCACAAACGTGATGCCTTCACCCACATAGAAGGTCAAATCTTTACTGGATCTTTTCTCTATTTTGTAAGATTTCTGAACCAATTCGATGCTATGGCCCACCGTAAAACCTTCTGGGGTTTTAAATTTTGAACTTTGAACAAAAATTTCTTTAAGAATGTTTGTTTTTTGTAAAAACGCAAAAATCAAACCGTTGGCTTCACTTTCATAAAAAGTACGTTTGGGTGTGTAGGCAAGTGGTAATATTTTGCTGTAATGATTAAGGTATGGATTGATGGATGAACTTAATTTAATTTGTGTATCCAGCACTTCTTTTGTGTCTTTGATGTAAAAATTTGACACCCTTTGATTTCGCACAATCAAATCATCGAACGCTTTAATGTCTTTTGGCAAAACAACCTGATGCTCTTTTGGCTTTTGATTGAACAGGCGATTCATGTCATTTTTTAAACCGATGGCACCCTGAAATACACCCTCAAGTTCGCCAGAACATTGTGCAAAGCCCGAGTGAAAAGCCACAATTAGACACAGCGCATATATTCGAAACATTGATTCATCATAGAAAATTTATAATCATTTGACCAAGTTAAAACTTTTTAAAATACACATAAGTGTTGATCAATTTTAAAAATTTCTCTACGCTCGAAGTTATGGAATCAGGAAAAGTAAAGTGGTTTAACGACAATAAGGGCTTTGGATTTATTCTTAACGAAAACGGTGAGGATGTGTTTGTGCATTTTTCATCCATCAGTGGTGAGGGTTATCGAAGTTTGAGAGAGGGACAAATGGTTCAATTTGAATGCACCAAAGGACCCAAGGGTCTACATGCCACCAGCGTGATCAAACCTGATAAAACCAACAGCTAAGTGTGCCTCAAAAACCAATTTTAGTGATGGTGACCCATCCTGTTTCTAATGGTGCAAAAAAGCTTTCCAGTCTGCTCGTTAGACAGGGCTTGGCGGCTTGTGTAAGCCAAGTGCCACATGTAAGATCAACTTACCTTTGGAAAAATCGACTTCACCATGATAAGGAGGTTTTGTTGCTGATCAAAACCACAACCAAGGCATATCGAAAATTGCAAACCGCCATCTTAAAGCTTCACCCGTATGAAAATCCAGAAATCATCGCATTGACGATCAACCGTGGCTCAAAAGCATACCTAGACTGGATTGAATTGAGTGTGAAAGCAAAACATGTTTAAGCGAGTTGGGTTGATCACCGGTGGCGGCGACTGCCCTGGTTTAAACACATTCATCAACGTTTTTGTACAAAAGGCAAGCCAACATGCGATCAAAGTCATTGGCATTAAAAACAGTTTCAATGGTTTAATTCAAGCCAAATATTGTTTGCTTAACATCGAAAACACTCGCGAATTGTTTTCATTGGGTGGAACGTTTCTTCAAAGTGCAAAGGTCTATCCTTTTCAAAACAAAAAAATAGAATCAAAAATCAAAAACACATTGAACAGTCTTGCGCTGGATGCATTGCTTGTCACTGGAGGAGAGTCAACCTTAAAAATCGCGCATCAGGTTTCAAAAAAATTCAAAATTCCTGTCATAGGCGTACCCAAAACCATAGACAATGATGTCCATGGAACCGATTACTGCATTGGATTTCACAGTGCAGTACAAACCGTGGCAAATGCCTTTGATCAACTTAAACCCACCGCTTCTTCTCACAATCGAATTTTTTTAATTCAGATCATGGGACGAGACACAGGTTGGCTCACAGCCTACGGATCACTTGCTGGTGGTGCGGATTTGTTTTATGTTCCGGAACAAATCACCAGCATTAAAAAAATAGTTTGGGACATTCAAAAACTCAACCGACCATATGCACTCATTGGGATAGCAGAAGGCATCACACTCTTTCAAGGTCCAAGAGCCATCACATTGAAAATTTTAGAAAAAAAACTTAGCCTTGCACTCGGGCAAGAAGTCAGAAGTGTCGTGCTTGGACATTTGCAACGTGGTGGATCTCCGGTAAGCCAAGATCGTTTGCTTGCCATCAAATTTGCAAACAAAGTAATTGATCTTATCAAACACAACAAGCATGGTGTGATGGTTGCACAGTCAGGCCATCGAATTAAATACC
>JAYRVV010000319.1:0-4897 GCA_041918415.1 Bdellovibrionota bacterium
CATTCATGAAATCAGTCGTTTAGACCATGAAAAGGGCAATCACCATATCATTAAGACTCACGATCATTTACCTCAATTGTGGTTAAGTCATGAACCCGGAAAAAACACTTGGGGTATGGCGATCGATCTGCATACATGTACGGGCTGTTCGTCCTGCATTGTATCTTGTCAGGCAGAAAACAACATTGCCGTGGTTGGCAAAGAAGAAGTGGCCAACCGAAGAGAAATGTCATGGTTGCGCGTTGATCGATACTTTAGCGGTAAGGCAACCGATCCCAAGGTGTTGTTTCAACCCATGATGTGTCAGCATTGTGGCAACGCACCTTGCGAATCCGTATGTCCTGTGGTCGCAACCGTGCACAGCTCGGATGGACTCAATCAACAAATCTATAACCGTTGCATTGGCACAAGGTATTGCGCCAACAATTGTCCCTATAAAGTGAGACGCTTCAATTGGTTTGATTATGCAAAAAACAATCAGTTCGATTATCACATGAACGATGACATCGGACGATTGGTTTTAAATCCTGATGTTGTTGTTCGATCACGGGGCGTCATGGAAAAGTGCTCCATGTGTGTTCAAAGAATACAAGAAAAAAAATTGGAAGCGAAAATGAAAAACGAAACCTTGGATTCAAATTTAATCCAAACGGCTTGTCAGCAAAGTTGTCCTGCTGATGCCATTGTGTTTGGAGATTTGTCAGATCCAAACAGTCGCTTGGCAAAACTGCTTCAATCAGAGCCCAGAAGGTTTCAAGTGCTTGCCGAGTTGAACGTGAAGCCCTCAATCTCTTACATTGCGAAAGTGAGAAATGAAGATGAAATCTGATGTGATTCTCATTACAGGACGCAAGTCGGCCAAAGACGTTACCCATGAGATCATGGCCCCCTTAAACCGTCAATCATCCGTTCTGTGGAAAGCCGGGTTTATCCTCTCGCTCAGTCTTTTGGTGATGGGACTTTTGGCCACAGCCTATCAAATCAAAGTTGGCATTGGTGTCTGGGGTTTAAACAAAACCATTGGTTGGGCCTTTGACATCACCAATTTTGTTTTTTGGGTGGGCATTGGTCATGCGGGCACACTGATTTCAGCCATCTTGCTTTTGTTTAGACAAAAATGGAGAACTTCTGTCAACCGAGCAGCCGAGGCCATGACAATATTTGCTGTCATGTGTGCAGGCATATTTCCAATCATACACATGGGCAGGCCATGGCTCGCGCATTGGGTTTTTCCTTACCCAAACACTCGAGGTCCATTGTGGGTTAATTTTACTTCTCCTCTTTTGTGGGATGTGTTTGCCATCAGCACCTATTTCACCATTTCGTTTGTTTTTTGGTACATTGGCATGATTCCTGATTTGGCCACACTAAGAGACCAAGCCAAAACAAAACTTAAAAAAACATTGTATGGCGTGTTTAGCATGGGATGGACCGGTTCAGCCAGAGCTTGGCATCGCTATGAAATTGTATCCTTGATTTTGGCAGGACTTGCAACTCCATTGGTGGTGTCCGTACACACCATCGTCAGTATGGATTTTGCCACATCGGTGATACCTGGATGGCACGCAACCATTTTTCCTCCCTACTTTGTTTGCGGAGCTGTCTTTTCGGGTTTTGCAATGGTTTTAACGCTCATGATTGTGACACGAAAAGTGATGAAGCTGGAGGACTACATCAGCGCTTATCACATTGATGTCATGTGCAAGGTTGTGATTGCTACGGGCAGCATCGTTGGTTTTGCCTACATAACCGAATTGTTTATCGCGGCTTACTCAGCTTCTGAATATGAGCAATTTGTTTTTAAAAACAGAGTTACTGGGCCTTACGCGTGGGCCTATTGGATCATGTTTTCATGCAATGTGCTTTCACCGCAATTGCTTTGGTTTAAAAAAATAAGAAGCAATGTGGTGATCGTTTTTATTCTCTCCCTTGTTGTCAATGTGGGCATGTGGTTTGAACGTTTTGTGATCATTGTGACCTCATTGCATAGGGATTATTTACCCTCAAGTTGGGCGATGTACAAACCAACGGCAATTGAATTTGCACAATTGCTTGGAAGTTTTGGTTTGTTTTTTACGTGCTTTTTGCTTTTTGTGAAGTTTTTGCCTGTGGTGAACATGGCTGAGGTTAAAACAGTGTTGAAAGATGGATATGATCATGGAGAAGGAGAGACAAAAGCATGAGGATGTTGCTTGCTTCATATGCCAATGAAAAGCATTTGATCAATGCCTTGCATGACTTGAAAGAAAATCACATCCGTGTTGAAGATGTTTTTATGCCTTACCCCATTCATGCGGTTGATGTACTGATTGGTATCAAGCGCTCACGTTTACCCATCGTTTGCTTTGTGGCTGCTTGTGTTGGCTTGGTCATGGCCATGGGTTTTCAAATGTTTGTGTTTAATCACTCTTGGCCAATGAACATCGGTGGAAAACCTTTCAATGCTGTGCCTGCTTTCATACCTGTGGCGTTTGAACTGACGGTGTTGGTGGGCGGGCTTGTGACGGTGTTTTTCTTTTTTTTAAGATCAAGGCTTTATCCCTTTAAAACACCAAAGGTGTTTTGCATGCAAGCAACAAGTCATGAATTTGCCGTTGCAGTAAAACTTAAGGATGCAAGCCATGACATTGAACAAATCAAAAGCATCATGGTAAAAAATCATGCGCTGTTGGTTCAGGAAAAGGAATTGCCATGACACTTAAAACCCCAATGTCGTTTTTTTTGCTCGCCGTGGTGTTTGTTTTGTCATGCAGTCAGAACCAAGAGCAGCCGGGTTATGAAATACCAATTTTGACCGACATGAAAAAGTCAGTGGCTTATGAGACAAACACCGTCGAATTACAAAATGTGTTGAAAAACAGAAATCCTATTGAGGGCACGATACATAGAGATCAACAGTTAATTGAGTCAAGTCTAAGTGCCTACAGACAAAATGAAAGCAGCTTGGCCAATGGACAATATCTATATGAAATCTACTGTCAGTTGTGCCACGGCAAAACAGGAGAGGGTGATGGCCCCTTGATTCCAAAATTTCCAAACCCTCCCGATTTATCTTCCACCAGAGTTCAAAACTTAAGCGATCTGGATGTGTTCAATGTCATCAGCAATGGCAAAGGTAACATGCCGGCACACGCCTCGCAGTTAGACCCAATTGAGCGCTTAGATGTTATTCATCATGTGAAAAAACTTCAAGGAAAGATGATCAAGCCATGAAAAACATCAATTTTAAATTTTCTAAGGAATTAAATCATGTGTTGTTGTTCATGATGGCTTTAGGTGCTTTGGGCTTGGTTTTGGGTTTCGTCTATGCTCTGCAGCGCGCCTGGGTTGTGCTGTTGATCATGTCGATCTTTTATGTGTTTCTTTCTTTATCGTCTTTGTTTTTTATGGCGCTGGGCTATGTCACAAACTCCAAATGGAGTGCTTACGTTCAAAAAATACCACAGGCCATATCAAAGACCATGCCTTTGTTTTCTTTGGCTTTGCTTTTGGTATTGGTGGGAAGTCACTCTTTATATCACTGGACACATGCGCATGATTTGAACGATCCGATCCTGAATGCAAAATTATGGTATTTAAACATCCCATTTTTTTCAATTAGAATGATATTGATTTTACTGATTTGGAATCTGTTTGTTTGGTTGTTTGATCATTTTGCTAATCAAAAAGTGTATGTAAGCGAAGCTCAAAAGAAAAAAGTCATGACCAAATTATCAGTGGTGTTTCTTTTTGTTTTTGCATTAAGCTTTTCAATGGCATCGTTTGACTGGATCATGTCTTTGGAGCCTCATTGGTTTAGCACCATCTTTGCGGTCTATCAGTTTTCTGGAATGTTTGTGCTTGGGCTATCTTCGATCGCTTTGGTCTGTATCCTTTTGAGTGAAATGGGCGTGCTTCAATTATTTTCAAGCGAGCACAGTCATGATTTTGGAAAACTCATCTTTGCTTTTGTCTGTTTTTGGGCATACATTTGGTACAGCCAATTTGTTTTGATTTGGTATGGCAACATGCCTGAGGAAACCGTTTATTATGTCAACCGGCTACAAAACGATTGGGACTGGTTGTTTTATTTTAATCTGTTGATTAATTTTGTTATTCCATTTTTCGTTTTACTTCCAAGAAGTGCAAAAAGAAATCCTTACCTTTTAAAAAGGGTGTGTGTGTTGCTTTTGGTTGGACGATGGTTTGATCTTTATCTTTTGATTGGTCCGGCAGTGTTAAATCAAGGCGCAAAAATTGGATTTGTGGAAGTGTCTGTTTCCTTGGGTTTTTCTGCATGTTTTGTGTGGATGCTCAAAAAGAAACTCAACCAAAGAACTTTGATTTGTGGCAGTAAAGATGATTTAAGTTACAGCCTTCACTATCATTCATGATTGAGGTGTGACACATGAGCAATGCATATAAAGAAAAATTAGATCGTTTTGTCAGCCATGGCTTGGACGAGGCCATTACGCAGGGCTCATCGCCCATGGATCCTCCATCTCATTACGATTTGGACAAGGTGATTCAAATACCTGAGTCTGAATTAGATTTAGCCTTGAAAAGTCTATTTGATGAACACAAAGTCATTGTTGAAGAATTGAACAGGTTTGAGCTGGCGGTGAATCAGATGATTGAGTCATCTTATGCCTTTGATGCGGACATGGGTCGTTCTTTTTCATCCTTTTTTAGGTTTATTGATGAGCACGTGTCTGTGCATCATCTCAAGGAAGAGAAGATTTTGTTTCCCATATTGAGAGAAAAATTCATACAAATGGGTGAAAAAAGTGTGGACAGAAGACCCATCACCCCGTGTGATGTCATGGAAAAAGATCACATTAACTTAACGGTCACGTCCAATTTGGTGATGAATTTTTTAGCCTTAGGCACAAAGCTTAACGATGAGGTATCAAAAAAA
>JAYRVV010000320.1:0-2113 GCA_041918415.1 Bdellovibrionota bacterium
ATTATTTCAAAAATTCACCCATGGTTAAAGGCAATTGGTCACACATCAATGTAGGAAGTGCACAAGAAATCTCCATTCATGATTTAGCTTATAAAATCAAATCGATGGTTGGGTATGAGGGAAAGATCGATTTTGATCAGACCAAACCCGACGGGACAATGAAAAAGCTGTTGGATTCAAGCTATCTTCAAAGCTTAGGGTTTAACCTCAGGTGGTCTTTGGATAAGGGTATTGAAAACACAGTGAAATGGTTTTTAGAGAACCGTAATCATTTTCGAGAAAAATAAAAATCCTTGATGGCATGGATCACATGATCCATGTGTGCATTGCTTAACTCGGGATAAAGAGGCAACGCCATGGTTTCTTTTGCTGCCAACTCGGCCTTGGGGAAATCACCTTCCTTGTAATGAAGATGTTTAAAACATTCCTGAAGGTGCATGGGCACAGGGTAATAGATGGCCGTTTCAATATCTTTTGATTTTAAGTGGCGTATTAAGTTTTCTCTGTCTTTAACACGAACAATCAACTGATTGAAAATGTGATTGTCACCCTCACGAACATAAGGTGTTTGGATAAAATCGCTCAAACCATCTTTTTGAAGAAGGGATAAATATTTCAAGGCATGATTTTTTCTTTGTTTCGTCCAAGTATTTAAATGTTTTAGCTTTTCCCGCAAGACAGCAGCCATCAAAGCATCAAGTCGAAAATTTCCGCCAATGTACTTGTGATAATATTTTGGCTTTGAACCATGTGAACGCAGTATGCGAATTTTTTCCAATAAAGCAGGGTTGTTGCTTGAAACCAATCCTCCATCTCCCAGCGTTCCCAAATTTTTGGAAGGAAAAAAACTGTAGCATGCGACATCACCAAAAGATCCGACCATTTTGCCTTGATAACTGCTGCCAATGGCTTGAGCTGCATCTTCAATTAAAAATAAATTGTTGTTTTTGCAAAAGTTAACAATGGGATTCATGTCGGCCATCTGACCAAACAGATGAACAGGTAAAACGGCCTTTGTGTTTTTGCTTATCACTTTTGAAAAATGACTTGGGTCAATGTTGTAAGTTTTTTCATCAATGTCGACAAAAACAGGTTTGGCCCCAAGACGACTGATGGCACCTGCGGTTGCAAAAAAAGTGTAGGGTGTGGTGATGACTTCATCACCTTCTTTGATATCAAGAGCCATCAGTGAAACCAACAAGGCATCCGAACCCGACGATACGCCCACCGTTCCTTTACACTGTAAAAACAAAGACAATTCATTTTCTAGCGCTTCAACTTCAGGACCCAATATAAAATGTTGGCTTTCTAATACACGGTCAATGGCATCACGAACTTCTTTTTCAATGCTTTTAAATTGTGCTTTGAGATCCAATTGTACGACCTTCATGTCATCTCCAATCCGTTGGGAACAAGCCTGTATGTTTGGTGACACGTTTTGCAAGTTAAGTTGTCATCAATGGGTGCGATTTTTTCTCCACATTTACACATCCACCCTTTCTGTACAGCGGGATTGCCGACCATTAAGGCATGATCGGGTACATTTTTTAAAACAACAGAGCCTGCTCCAATAAATGCGTATTGTCCAATTGTGATACCACACATAATGGTTGCGTTGGCGCCAATGGTGGCACCCAATTTAACACGCGTTTGTCGATACTCATTTTTACGTACGATTTGTGATCGTGGGTTGTAAACATTTGTAAAAACGATGGACGGTCCACAAAACACATGATCTTCTAATATTACACCATCATATACGCTCACATTGTTTTGAATTTTGACCCCGTTGCCCAAAATTGCGGTTGCGTGCACAACCACATTTTGTCCAAGGCTACAATTTTCGCCAATTTTTGCACCCGAAAAAACATGACAAAAGTGCCAAATTTTTGTGCCTTGACCAATGTTTGCCCCTACATCAACATAGGCGGAATCATGTTTAAAATAATCAGTCATGAATATTTGAGATGACCATGGGTTGACCGTTTAAATCCATCGACTTTTGACAGGCTTCCAAAATTGAAAGTACGCGCAGCCCTTCCAAGCCATCCGTTTGAGGTGTTTGTTGGCTTCGCATGCATTCTATAAAATGTACGCATTCTTGCATCAAAGG
>JAYRVV010000321.1:0-4519 GCA_041918415.1 Bdellovibrionota bacterium
ATAGTCTTAAAAATCAACTCGAGCATCACTTTACACACTATAAAGATCTAAAGAAGCCAGGTACGACCATAGTCCATGGCTGGGGCGATATTGATGCAGCAAAAGATATTATTAACGAATCGATTGAACGATATAAGAACGAAGCTCAGGACTAATTTCAGAAAAACTGCAATTAATTCTTCTCCTGACGTGTGATCGGAAAAAGTGTAGATTTTCTTGACGGCACGGTTTATCCGAGCGATATTTATACGCCAGAAGATCTAAGTGTGCATTGCGTAGAAAAGCTATCAAATAGTCATTCTAAATTGTAAAAAATCAAAACGCTTATGGTGTTTTGATTTGTGGAACAGGCATTGGCATGTCGATTGCCGCCAATAAGATTCGCTCCATCCGTGCAGCATTGGTGACAAGCACGTTGATGGCACAAATGTCCAAACAGCACAACAACGCCAATGTGTTATGTCTTGGCGCGCGCATCACAGACGTTTTAAGTGCTAAAGAAATTTTGAACGTTTGGGTAAACTCAAGTTTTGAAGGCGATCGACATCAAAACAGAATTAATAAAATTAAAGAAATGGAGTCTCTATGAGTTTAAAAACAAATGACACAATCGCCTTTGACATCATCTCACGTGAGACCCAAAGACAGCACTTGCATTTGGAAATGATCGCATCTGAAAACTTTGTAAGTCCCGAAGTGTTGGAAGCCGTGGGTTCGGTGTTGACCAACAAATACGCTGAGGGCTACCCTTCCAAGCGTTATTATTCAGGTTGTGAGCATGTTGATCAAGCAGAAGACTTGGCCATTGGACGTGCCAAAAAAATATTTTCATGCGATTATGTCAACGTTCAACCTCACTGTGGGTCCAGCGCCAACATGGGTGTGTATTTTTCTATTCTTGAACCCAAGGACAAAATATTATCCATGAATCTTTCACAAGGTGGTCACCTCACGCACGGAAGTCCCGTGAATTTCTCAGGCAAACTTTTTGAAATCATTCCTTATGGCGTTCGAAAAGACAATGGTCTCATTGATTATGATGAAGTCGAATCATTGGCGAAAAAACACAAACCAAAATTGATTGTGTGCGGTGCCAGTGCTTATTCCAGAATCATTCACTTTGATCGTTTTAAACAAATCGCAAACCAAGTGGGCGCTTTGTTGATGGCCGACATGGCGCACATTGCTGGCCTCGTTGCCACCAATGATCATCCTTCGCCTGTGCCACATTGTGATTTTGTAACCACCACCACACATAAAACATTACGTGGTCCTCGTGGTGGTATGATCATCGCCACAGAAAATATGAGCAAAAAAATCGCGAGTAACATTTTTCCAGGCATACAAGGCGGTCCGTTGATGCATGTTATTTTAGGTAAAGCGGTTTCATTTGGAGAAGTCTTGAAGCCATCGTTTAAAAAATACACACAACAGATTTTAAAAAACACCCAGGCTTTGGCCAAGGGTTTACTCAACCAAGGTTTTACCTTGCTCACGGGAGGTAGTGACAACCACCTTGTCTTGGTCGATTTAAGAAACAAAAACATCACAGGAAAAGATGCTGAAAAGGTGCTTGAACGTTCAGGCATTGCGGTCAATAAGAACATGGTACCTTATGACACACAATCACCTTTCATCACCAGTGGCGTTCGCATCGGTACACCGGCCTTAACCACGCGTGGCATGACCGAAACACACATGGAACAAATTGCAAAATGGATTGGACAGGCCATTTTGACTGCCTCTGACGAAAGCAAGCAATTGAAAATTAAAAAAGAAATCGAAGCGTTTTGCAGAGATTTTCCCTTGTTTAAGCAATAATGATTGAACTATTCACAGCACACATCATTTGGGCGTTTTCGTTTGGATTGATTAAAACACATCTATCCAACCTTGAGCCTGGTTTTATTTCGGCCTTTCGTTTGCTTGTTGCCTTATTAATTTTTCTTCCTTTTTTTAAAACCCAAAACAAATCGATGACCCTAAAATTGTTGGGTTTGGGTGCTATACAATTTGGATTGATGTATGTGTTTTACTTGTATTCATTTCATTATTTAAAAGCTTATGAGGTTGCGCTGTTTACGGTGACAACACCTTTGTTGGTGGTTTTGTTTTCTTCAATGTTGGAAAAAAAAATGAGTTTTATGTTTTTTCTGATGGCATTTTTGTCAAGCGCATCGTGTGCGCTTTTAATTTACAAACCCATTGCTTCAATCAATGTTGGTCTTGTGTTTGTGACACTTTCAAACATTTGCTTTGCTTTAGCTCAAGTATTTTACCAACACCTGTTTAAATTTAAAACAGATTTGCAAGCACATTTTTCTCATTTGTTTTTGGGTGGATTCCTCATGTGTCTGATTTTTTTGCTTGTACAATTTAAACCCCTTCAATGGCCAACCATCAAACAAACGGCTGTTCTTTTTTATTTGGGTGTGGTTGCGTCGGGGATTGGTTTTTTCCTGTTTAACAAGGGCGCCACTCGCGTATCCACAGGTGTTTTGTCTGTGTTTAACAATATAAAAATTCCCATGGGTGTTTTGACCTCATTGATTTTTTTTAACGAAAGACCCAGTTTCACATTTTTGATATTAACCTTACTGATTTTTGTTTTTTCGATTTATTTTGGTTCAAGACGAGCGTTTTTAAAAAATTTGTGATGCCATAAATTTTTTAAAAACATTTTGTAAGGAACAATTTCAATGCCATCTGCTGTCTCGCGCTTTGACTCATCCATCGAGACAATGATCAATCGTTTCATCAGACCTTCTTCTTTCAAAGCACGCAAACCTTTTAGATGTTTATCATATATATGATGTGTACTTTTAAATTCGATCGCCAAGTCATTTCCAAGAATAAGATCAACTTCAAACATCGATGTCGACCGCCAATAACTCATTACGACATCTTGATCTGTGTAAGCCAAGTAGGCTCTAATTTCTTGAATCATAAAATGCTCAAAAGCTAGACCAAACAACTGTGAACCCTCTTCAATTGAACCTCTTTTAGCCACGCTGTTGGCAACTCCGACATCAAAAAAGAAAAATTTGTATCTGGAAATAGCCTTGCGCTTTTTTGTTTTTGTAAAACCTGGCAAACAAAATGCAACAAGGGTGTCCGTTAATATTTCAATGTACGTCCTCACTGTAGTTGCACTAACGCCTAAATCTTTTGCAAATGAATCATAATTTATTTCTTGCCCATTACTCAAACCAAGCAGATCTAAAAAATATGCAAAAGAAGCGACGTTTCGAATGATGGATTCCTGTTGTATTTCCTCCTTCAGATACAAATCAACATAGTTTCTTAATTCTTTTTTATAATCTTTCAAACCGTACACATGAGGCAAACCTCCTGTGTTCAAATAAGTTAGTAAATCAAAATCTTTGATTTCAGTTGAAACCAATGGATGTAAGTGAGCCTTCCACAAACGCCCTCCCAACAAGTTCACTGCTTTTCGTTTAAGCTTGCGTGCGCTTGATCCGGTTAATAAAAATGTCATTGATTTTTTTTGAATTAACCTCTGTAGTTCATCCAGGATACTGGGAAGCTTTTGTATTTCATCAATCACAACCGTCTCTCCAGTTTTATTTTCTTCATCTAATATTTTTGGGTTTCTTAAAAGTGAACCATATATTTTTGCATCCAACAAATCGTAAATTTGAACCCCTTCTAATTGATCCATGATCAAAGTTGTTTTTCCGCTGGATCGTGGTCCAAGTAACAAATGTGATTTTCGCTTTAGCAAACTTGGAAGATGAAGGTATCGCTCAAAGTGATCCACTTAAGAAAGATACATAACACGTTCATTAAAATCCACACTTATTCAATCGATTTTCATTAAAATCCACAGTACAAACACGTATTTTCATGTATTTTATCATGACCCTGTCATGTACAATCAAAATATTTAAGCATCTTAAAATCGTATCTAATTAATATTATTGTATATTATTTTGTTGATCAATATTAACTCTTTGTGTTAGAAGATAATCACCATGAAAGCCATACTGTTTTGCCTTTTCTTTGTTTGTTCTTTGGTTTTTGCACAAACCATTTACCCTTATAAATCGGATCTACCCGATCCACGAAACATATCCATCGTTGATCAATCCATAATTTATCAACAACAAGCCAATAACATAAATGGACCTATCATTTACAAATTGCCCTTAAATGAATATTTTCCAAAACCGCGAAGTGTACGTTTTAACCAAAACAATAATCAATATTATGGAGATGTTCAAGGTACGATTTTTAAACTAAAGGCGCCCAAGGGAAGTAGTTTGGTTGATCATGAAATTATTGATAATCCAAACGGCGATGAAACTGAGGATAAAATTATATTCACTTGTGAAGTGAGCGAAACATACGCCTTATTTGATTGTACGGATTTTGTTCTAAATCAAGTCAAGCAACGTCGTTAATTTTCTCATTTAATTTTATAAAACCTGATAATTCAGTTTGAATGAACCCTTCATTTTGGATGACACGGGCTTTAGCTTTAGCCCAAAAAGCTTTG
>JAYRVV010000322.1:0-1796 GCA_041918415.1 Bdellovibrionota bacterium
ATTACGTCTTTTCCATTATCCAAAACTGCTCGAGAATCATTACCGATTCCTTTGATTTTTTCACTGGCCGACAGAGAATCACCGTTTAGTCTTACAAAACTATTTGGGCTTATGCCTCTTGCGCATGCACAGGGTGGTGTACTTTTACCGACAGAAGCAACCGACAGTGATGGCGTTCAAGATCCAGAAATGTCATCTGATCAACTCAAAGCACTCATCGCATTTTCAACATTGTTGGCAGCGCCTAAGCCAGACAAACCCACAGACATCACCAAGGCCGGTCATGAACTTTTTAAATCCATTGGTTGCAACAAATGCCATGTTGAACATTTAAAATCTCCAAGAGGGTCAATTCCACTTTTTTCGGATTTGTTGCTTCATGACATGGGTGAAGATTTAGCTGATGGTATGGTGATGGGTACAGGCCTTTCTAAGGGCAGTGAATTTCGTACACAGCCACTTTGGGGTATAGCTGCAGCCTCACCTTATTTACACGATGGCCGTGCTGACACATTGGATGAAGCCATTCGATTTCATGCAGGGGAGGCTCAAAAAATCAAAGAATCCTATGAGGCTTTAAGTGATGATGATCGAAACAAAGTCATCAAGTTTTTGGAATCTTTGGGTGGCTTAAGCCAAAGGACAAACGGTTTATTAAAACCCGATGATCAGGACGTTCCCGATGCCGGTGAATTTGGTGGACCAATCAGTGAATTGAATGCAAGCCAAAGGGCCATGTTTTTACAAGGTCGAGATGTTTTTGATCGCGACTTTAAATTGTCAAGCGGCTTGGGCGTCAAAACAAGCACAAGCATTGGAGCAAAATTCAATGGTGATGCATGTCGATCATGTCATTTATTACCTTCCATTGGTGGAGCTGGTCCAATTGATGTCAACGTCATGAGGCACGGCATTGTTTCGGGTATGTCTTTTACAGCTCCAACAATTGGCACCATGATTCATAAAATAACAACTGACCCGACCGAACGAGTTGAGCCTGAAGTTGGCATCAACGTTTTCGAAATGCGGCAGTCTCCTGCTATTTTTGGTTTGGGTTTAGTATCAAAAATTCCTGACGCGCAAATTACAGACTTGGCAGATCCTGATGATACGATTACACCTGATGACATTTCAGGTAAAGCACATATCTTGCCTGACTTGCGCTTGGGTCGCTTGGGCTGGAAAGCCAACGTGCCAGACCTTGATGAATTCGCCAGAGACGCCTTGAGCAATGAACTCGGTTTGACCTTGCCGGATCAAATGGGTTTAAGTTTTGGTTTTTCAAGTGACTTGGACAACACAAGCGATCCTGAAATCTCGCTCAATGATGTTCAGGCCCTTGCGTTTTTCATGAATCAACTCGCGCCGCCACCACGCACGAGAAACAACCAGGGCAGTGAAGATGCTGGTGAAGTGATTTTTAGTACGATTGGCTGTGACAAGTGCCACACACCAAGCTTCACGACCAGCGACAACCAAATCATCCATCCTTACAGCGATTTTCTTTTGCACGATGTAGCGCCAGCAACGTTTGAGGGCATTGAAGATGGCGAAGCTGGCATGCGAGAGTTTCGTACACCACCGCTTTGGGGCATCAGTAAAACACCTCCCTACATGCATGACGGTCGGTCTTCAACCATTGAAGAATCGATACTTGCGCATGAAGGTGAGGCTGACGATGCTGGCATTATTGATGCTTTTGAAGCATTGAGTGAATCGGACAAGTCTATGCTTTTAGATTTTTTAAACTCACTTTAGAATCTTGCCAACACATGGTGGCCTTGATACGGTTTTTG
>JAYRVV010000323.1:0-2082 GCA_041918415.1 Bdellovibrionota bacterium
GTTTCGCACATTGATATTTGCAGAGCCGCTTCCAAGTGCACCGTCGATATTTTTACGGCAAGGCCAGGTATCGTGATTGGTAAACGCGGAACCGGCATAGACAGCATCAAAGATGAGCTGATACGCATGACAGCCAAAGAAATTGTTGTGAACATTAAAGAAGTAAGAAAAGCTGAAATGGACGCACAGTTGGTTTCCGAAAACATTGCGCTTCAATTGGATAGAAGAGTCGCTTTTCGCCGTGTGATCAAGCGTGCCGTTCAATCGGCCATCAAGTTGGGTGCCAAAGGGGTGAAAGTTCGTGTCTCGGGTCGTCTTGGCGGAGCTGAAATTGCCAGGGCAGAGTGGTACATGGAAGGTTCTGTGCCTTTACACACCATCAAAGCCAACATTGATTATGGGTTTTATGAAGCCAACACCACGTATGGAAAAATTGGCATTAAAGTTTGGATCAATAAGGGTCTTATAAAAGAAGAGGAAGCTGTGGATTTTAAACCCACAGAAGCACAAGCAAGTGCATGAGGTGAAACCGTATGTTACAACCAGCAAAAGTAAAATATAGAAAACAGCAAAAAGGAAGAATGACCGGAAAAGCGTACCGTGGTTCTTCACTTAACTTTGGTGATTTTGGTCTCAAGGCTTTGGAATGTGGTCGGATCACTTCAAGGCAGATTGAAGCGGCACGTATTTCGATGACCAGACACATCGGTCGATCCGGTAAAGTTTGGACAAGAATATTTCCGGACAAACCCATCACAAAAAAGCCTTTGGAAACGCGTATGGGTAACGGGAAGGGACCTTTGGATCATTGGGTGGCGGTCATCAAACCTGGTCGCATGCTTTATGAAATGGAAGGCGTAACCAAAGAAATGGCAGAACAGGCTTTAAAATTGGCTTCACAAAAATTGCCAGTGAAAACCAAGTTTGTCACACGAGGTGCGTTATGAGTCAAAAACAATACCGTAAAGAACTCATGGCATCGCTTAAATCCGCACCCATTGCTGATTTAAACGAAAAAGCCAAAAACATTAAAGACGAACTGTTTTGGTTAAAGCTTAAAAACAGAAGCGAACAAAACTTTAGTCTCAAAGAGTTTAGAAACAACAAAAAGATGCTGGCAAGGATTTTGACCTTGACCAACGCCAAGAAAAAAGAAGAAAAGCAAGGTGCTAAATGAAAACACGCGGATTAAAAAAAGAATTGATCGGTATGGTGGTGAGCAACAAAATGAACAAAACCGTCGTGGTGGTGGTTTCAAAGCGAGTTGCACATCCCATGTATAAAAAAACATTCACCAAAAAAACCAAGTATTCAGCACATGACGAAAAAAACGTGTGTAAAAGTGGTGACACCGTTCGCATGATTCAAACTCGACCGATCAGCAAGACGAAGTCCTGGAAAGTTGTCGAAGTTCTCAAAAAGGCAGCATTGAGTGAGAACATCGAAAAAGATTTTGATCTCAAGGAGGTTATAAAATGATTCAACAAGAAACCTATTTGGATGTGGCCGATAATTCAGGTGCAAGAAAAGTGATGTGCATCAAAGTGCTGGGTGGAAGCAAACGAAAGTACGCCAGCTTGGGTGACATCATTGTCGTGTCGATCAAAGAAGCCATTCCCTCCGCCAAAGTTAAAAAGGGTGAAGTGAAAAAGGCTGTGATCGTGAGAACCAGGAAAGAAGTTTCTAGATCTGATGGTTCGTTTATCCGTTTTGATGACAATTCGGCCGTTTTGATTTCCAACGATAAAGAGCCCATTGGCACACGCATCTTTGGACCCGTGGCCAGAGAGCTTAGAGCGAATCGATTCATGAAAATCATTTCTTTAGCACCAGAGGTTATTTAAATGGCAAAGATTCGAAGAGCAAACAAAAATATCAAAGTGGGTTCAATGGTCCGCGTGATCACCGGTAAAGATGGACAAGGTGTGGCGAAAGAAGGAAAAGTTTTAAAAATATTTTCTTCAAAAAACACATGTATCGTTGAAAAAGTTAATTTGGTCAAACGTCATCAAAAACCAAGCCAAAAAGACAGACAGGGTGGCATCATCGAGAAGGAGTCTCCCATTCATTTGTCGAATTTAA
>JAYRVV010000324.1:0-7465 GCA_041918415.1 Bdellovibrionota bacterium
GGCATCGTTGGAGGTATCTTGGTGGGCATGCTCAGTGGCTCACACACCAGTGTTGCAGGTCCTGCGGCGGGTCTTGCAGCTGTTGTGCTAAGCCAAATTGAACTTCTGGGTGGTTTTGAGTCATTTTTGACAGCCGTTGTGTTGGCGGGTTTGATTCAGATGCTGTTGGGTGTTTTAAGGGCTGGTTTTATTTCCGCCTTTTTCCCGTCCAGTGTGATCAAGGGTTTATTGGCAGCCATCGGTACCATATTGATTTTAAAACAAATCCCTCACTTGTTTGGACATGACCCTGCTTTTATGGGCGATCTTTCATTTGTGCAGCGAGATGGAGAAACAACATTTTCAGAACTTTTAAGCACCACCGTTCATCTGGGTGCCAGTGTTGTAGGCTTAATAAGTGTGTTGACATTGCTGTTATGGGATAAAGTTAAAACATTAAAAAACAGTTTAGTGCCTTCCTCAGTTGTGGTTGCATTGATGGGTGTGATGCTCAATGAATCACTAAAAATCTTTTTTCCAAATTGGATGATTTCAGATTCGCATTTGGTCAACGTGCCTATTTTAGAAAACGGAAAAACGGTGCTGGATTTTATTTCGTTTCCGAATTTATCAATCTTAAACAACCCCAAGGTTTTCATTAGCGCATTCACTTTGGCCATGGTGGCATCCTTGGAAACGCTTTTGAATTTGGAGGCGGTTGACAAAATTGATCCAGAACAAAGATTTTCTCCTCCCAATCGAGAGCTTTTTGCTCAGGGCATAGGTAATGTTGTGTCCGGTGTTTTGGGCGGCTTGCCCTTAACCAGCGTCATTGTCAGAAGTAGCGTGAACGTCAACGCCGGAGCAAAGACAAAATTTAGTGCGATTTTTCATGGCTTGCTGTTGTTGTGTAGCGTTTTTTTTATTCCTCATTTAATCAACAAAATCCCGCTTTCCTGCTTGGCGGCAATACTCATCATGACGGGCTATAAATTGGCCAATCCCAATCTATTTAAAAAAATGTATCGAAGCGGCATCAGACAATTTTTGCCATTTGTTTTTACTGTTGTTGCAATTGTTTTTTCGGATTTACTCATAGGAATTGCGATTGGCCTTGGCATCAGTTTGATTTTTATTTTGTACACAAATTTCAAGCGTCCCTTAAAAAAATACATGGAACATCATATTCTCAATGATGTGTTGAGAATTGAATTGTCCAATCAGGTCAGTTTTTTTAGCAAAGCAACGTTGGAAAAAGCTTTGAATAAAGACGTACCAAACGGTGGACATGTTTTGATAGACGCAAGACAGACGGACTATATTGATCCTGATGTTTTAGATTTTTTACAGGACTACATTGAAAAAACAGCACCCGCACGCCATGTGAAGGTCAGCCACTTGGGACTTCAAAAACAATACTTGCTGCTAGAAGATCGAATTGAGTATTTGGATTACACCAGTCAAGAAGTGCAATCCATGTTAACGCCAAACAAGGTTTTGGAAATTTTAAAAATGGGAAATGCACGTTTCTTGACTGAAAAAAAATTAACCAGAAATTTTTTAAAGCAGGTTAAAGCAACATCGACAGGTCAATCACCTTTGGCCGTCGTGATCAGTTGCATTGATAGCCGTGCACCCATCGAACACATTTTTGATCTGGGCATAGGTGATATATTTTCTGTTCGAATCGCGGGCAATGTGGCCAAAGAAAAAGTATTGGGCAGTGTAGAATTTGCATGTCAGGTGGCCAAAGCAAAGTTGATTGTGGTTTTGGGACATACATCGTGTGGGGCTGTTAAAGCATCAATTGATTTGTACGAAAAAAGACAAACTGCAAAAGAAGCAACGGGCTGTGAGAATTTGGATTCAATCGTCGGTGAAGTTTTTGACTGCATTAAAACCATGCCATCAAATTCACGCTTGGATGCCGACGATGTGGCCAAAGCCAATGTGAAAAGAACCATGCACATTTTAAGAATGAAAAGCAAAACCATTGACGCACTTTGCTTAAATCAGGAAGTGGCGATTGTTGGTGGCATGTATGATGTGCAAAGCGGTCGGGTTGAATTCATTGAAGAAACAAAAAACACAAATCAACAAGGTATTTACATTCAAAGCCTTCCTGTTTAAGATCTTCACATCGTCAGCAAGGAGATCGAATGAGTGAAATTGAAAAAAGAATTCATGCAAGAATTCAGTTGTCAGTTCAAGCCAGAGTGTCTGGACCCGGTGGTGTGGTGCTTGGAACGCTCAAAGATATTTCAAAGGGCGGATTGGGTGTTTATCTTCCCAAGCAAATTGCAAAAGAAGGTGATCAACTGGAAATCTTTTTTGATCTACCCAATTTAAATGAAATTGCGGTCATGGGTGAAGTGCTTCGCTGCTTTAAAACGCCTTTGGGGTTTTTGTATGGTTTAAGGTTCAGTTTGATAGAGCCTGCGATAGAAAAAAAATTAATGAGCATCATTGAAAGTTGCTTGAACGTTGCAGGATCAAAGACAAGAAAACACCCAAGAATCGTGAAGAAGTTTCCAGTAACCTACGGTACACCATTGGAATTTAAAGCCATGCTTGAAAACATTTCCATGGGTGGATTATCGATGGTGGTTCAAAAACCGATGGTGTTATATGAGGAAATTGACATTGCAATCGGATTTCCAAATGGTGGAGAATCGATCATTGTGAGAGGCAGCATTTGTTATCAAGTGCCTGTTGAAGAGATGGGTACAAAACAGTACCGTCTGGGCATAGAATTCAAAAGCATGTCTCCAATCGCAAAGACCTGCATTGAGTCCTTGTTAAAGGGTTTATTGGAAATCAAATGATCAGTTTTTGACCATCCAGTAATAGAAGCTCAAGTTTTAATTTTTCTAAACTCCCCTACATAAATATAGGGAAGGTAAAAAAATAAATTTTTTTGCTTATGAAGAATTGATACAGATTCGAGGCCGCAGTGAGCGAAAAACCGGAGCATACACGGTTGGTATGTGAGGATTTTGAGCGAACGAGAACGAAGAAGATGGTCAATTATTCTTAAGCCCAATAAGCGATTATTTTCATGACATAGGCACACACAAGTCCCAGGTATGTTCCAAGAACGTAGCCAAGGATGGCTAACAACGTTCCAACTGGTGCCAGAGATGGATGAAAGGATGCCGCAACAACAGGAGCTGATGCAGCTGCACCGATGTTGGCCTGAGATCCAACGGCCAAAAAGAAAATGGGAGCTTTAATGATCTTAGCCGTTACAAAAAGAATCAATCCATGAATCAATATCCATGTAATGCCAACCAGTATAAAAACGGGATATTGAAAAAGGCCACGCAAATCGGCCTGTGCACCAATGGTTGTTATCAGTAGATAAAGTGCGAGTGAACCGATCTTGGACACACCTGCACCTTCATAATTTCTAAATTTGGTCAAAGAAAGCAAAACTCCAAAAGTGGTGATTAAAATCACACGCCACGTGCTTTGATCAATAAAGGTTCCAAGGGGAGGTAAAAGGGTTGCGAGGTAAAACGATAAATATGAAAACACAAACGCAAGACCAATGAAAACCAAAAAATCGTTGAATGAAGAAACACGAGATGTTTGATTTTGAAAGCTTTCAAGCTTGGTTTGGACATCATGAATGGTGGATGTATCGGCTTTAAGCCATTGATCGATTCGAGTTTGTTTGGTAGATAAATAGATCAACATACCAAGCCAAATGTTTCCAATAAACGTGTCCACAACAATGAAGGGGCCCAAAATGCTATCGCTTGCGCCCACGGCTTGTCCAATGGCCACAAAATTTGCTCCCCCTCCGATCCAGCTGCCAGCCAAGGCCGACATGCCCATCCAGCTATCAATAGGTAAAAAACGTTTGAAAAGCAAAAGTGAGATGGGTCCGCCAATCACAACTCCAGCCGTCCCAGCCAGCATCATGACGAGTGCCTTGTAACCAAGTTTATAAATGGCCTTTAAATCAAGCGCCAGGGTGAACAAAAAAAGCGCTACCGGAAGCAAAAACAGTTTAATCCATTTGTAAAGCTCAGACTGGGTTGGGATGATGCCAAATGTACTTAAAGCGGTGGGAATAAAATAGGCAAACAAAACAGGAGGCAAAAATTTAAAAAATGGGGCAAAACGCGTGTGTTTTGAAAGTGTAAAGACAGATACGAGAATAACAAAAAAAACCGACAAAATGGCCATAGGGTGGCTGACGATTGTGGTCGCTTCCTGCATACCCCATCTATATATAATGTTTTAGTTGATAGAAAGGTTTAATTTAAATGAGTAAAAAAAACTCTCAAAAGAAATTTAGCACCCATCAAATCAAATGATTAAGAAGATAGTAAAAAAATACGCCCATTACTTTTTTAACAACTTACTTTCAATGCGTCGGTCAGGAATGAGCCACATGAGCGCGATGAAAATGTATATGGCCAGTGAAATCAGAGGCTGTATAAAAACAAGCGGCAATGAGAGCAAATATAAAAACACAGAGCTTTTGCCTTTGATGTCGTTGCCGATGGCGGATTTGAGTTTTGAAAACGTACCTTGAGAGGCGATGATGGTGTTTTGCAAAAGATAATAGGCAAGTCCCGCACAAAACAGAACAAAGCCGTACGCAAAAGTCGGAATTTTAGCCAGTTTTGATTGCCCCATCCAAGCGGTGGTCAAAGGTATCAAAGAAAGCCAAAACAAAAGATGCAAGTTGGCCCACAACACTTTACCATTCACTTTATGTGCCATGTGAAACATGTGGTGATGGTTGTTCCAATAAATACCCAAGTAAATAAAACTCAACACATACGATAGCAACACCGGAAGCATTGGAAACAAAGCTTTGAAAGTTGGTTGAGATGGTACTTTGAGCTCAAGCACCATGATGGTGATCAAAATGGCGATCACACCATCGCTGAACGCTTCTAAACGGTTCTTGGTCATCATTACTTTATAGTGATGTTTTGAAAGAATTTCAATGTATTCGGGAAACACAGGCCCCGAATTATTTTTAAATATTTTTTTTTGGATCTTGTGATTAATGAATTCTAAAATATTGATTGGAAAAGAGTTGTGATATTTTGTAATCTAGGCAGCGTCTTAATGAAATATAAAATCAAATCATGCTTTGTCAGTGTAGATAACCTGATGTCTTTGAATTCTAGACATCTGGTGTTGTTTGTTTTTATTGCAACGTTTGGGGTCTATGTGTCGGGTCTTTTTCTGCCACTTCAATTTGATGACAAATCAGCTTTGGCTCAAAATGGCTATGTTCATGATTTAAAACACATTCCAAAATTTTTTACAAAAACCAGTTCAGATTCATCCGGTAAATTTACAAGAATGTGGCGTCCTTTCACAATGACGACGTTTGCTTTGGGTTGGACTATAACGAATAAGCCGGTGTTCACAAACCGTTTAATTCAGGTGATGCTTCACGCTTTGATGAGTTGTGTGGTTTTTTTTCTTTTGCTTGAAATTTTCAAACCAATGAATCGCGCAGGCTTATGGGCCATGTTTGGAGCCTTACTTTATGGCCTGCATCCATTAACTTCACAGACGGTGTTGTTGATTTGGAAAAGAAGTGGCTTGTTGTCTAGCTTATTTTGTGTGAGCTCATTGTATTTTTTCTTACGCACAAAAGGTTGGATTAAAATTGTCTTAACGAGTTTTTTGTTTGTGTTGGGCTTGATGTCTAAGGAAGATGCCATTGTGTTACCTGCGCTCATGATGGTGCTGTATTTTTGTTTGCCTGATCGAAGTGATCAACGTAATCGAGCTTACAGCATTGTGGTCTCAAGCATGATTGCGATTCTGTACGCGTTGTTTTGGATATTTTGGATCAGCAACGATGGCGTTTTGTCATCCGATGTTCATTCTTCGCCATCGATCGCGCCATTTTCTTATGCCCTCACACAAGTCAAAGCGGTTTATAAAACCTTGCTTCTCATGCTTTTTCCTTTGCATTTAAACATTGACCATCATCTGCATGCAGCTCAATTATTTACTTATGAATCATTGCTACCGATAATTTGCTTGACTTGTTTACTGGTTATTTTGACTTATTTGTCTTTGAAAAATCGACGAATTGCCATTGGATCTATGTTTTTGTTTATTCCTTTTATTCCATTTTTTGCTTTCTCCTTACCCATCGCCATGGATGAAGCGCGAGCATACTTTTCTTTGATTGGCTTTGTCATGATTGTTGTTTCTTTGTTTGAGTATTGGACAAATAAAGCACAGAGCCGATATTTCGTGTGGTTTGCGTTTGTCATTTTATCACTGATGGTGATTCGAACCATTTTTAGAATCGAAGTTTTCAAAGACGCAAGGTCTCTTTGGATGGATAGTTTAAAACATGATTTTAGCAATGTTCGAGCCCGCAACGGCTTATGCCTTGCATTTGTGGACAACAATGAAGCCAAAAGGGCCTTAAGCATTGCAGAGGGCACGGTCAAGATGGCACCCACATCAGCGGCTGCTTGGTTTGCTTTAGCAAGGGTTAAAGATGCTCTGAAAGATCAGCAAGCCAATGTTTACTATGAGGAAACTTTGCGTTTGGATCCGAATCAAGTTGATGCTTGGAACAATTATGGTGCATGGTTTGCGGATCAAAAAAAATGGGATGAAGCCATTGAGAAATTTAACAGAGCTTTGATGATTAATCCTGAACATCAAATTGCCAAAGCCAATTTAGCTCTCGCAAAGAAACTGAAATGATTCATTTGTTGTAATTCGGGTAATTCGGGGGACACACGACTGGACCCGAATTATCCCAAATTCCAAAGTTGGGGTAAGAACAAATGACCTGTACTTTAACTCAAACTATTGATAAGTAATCTTTATTCGCTTTTTGTATTAATCATATTTTTTAGTTAAAATTAGATGCATTGTTCTCCATCCTCGAAAACGAACTTCTATCCGGCCGCTATTACAAAACTTTTGCCTACGCCTATAAAAGCATCACCCATTTTATCCAATTCAACAACAGAAAAATCCACGGCTCACTCATTATGCTAAACCCTAAAATGTTGTGACTGCAACTGAAAACAAGCCTCATTAAATCCCACGCAATCTCAGTCTAAGCTGCCCATAATAAAGGGCTTGACGGGCCGCCTGAGTTTTTTCTTTTGATGGAAACTTGAAAGCATAGAATCCTATTAATCAAACCACATGTGCTATGCAAATAGATCGAAAGCAAAAGTTTTAAAAATTATATGTTTAAAAAAAGTGACTTATTAGATAGGAGAGTTAGGCTATTTTAATTATTTTAAAGGAGGTCATATGAAAAAATATATTTTTATATCGTTAAGCGTGTTTTTTTTAGCTTGTGTTTACTCCAACAACATACAGCCGTTCGGTGTTGAGCCTACATCAATAAAATACAAAGATGGGTCGCCTTGCATCGAATCGAGGAAAAACGCCACCGTACGTTTGTGCCCTCATCAAAGAAATGAAATGCGTTATATTGGCATGTTTTGGATTGAAATTGAGAACA
>JAYRVV010000325.1:0-3079 GCA_041918415.1 Bdellovibrionota bacterium
GAGCCAAAAGGAGTTCTTTCATGGGTGCTAGTCATAAAAGAGTTTGTAAAATTGATCAAGCGTTCTTTTCATTGGTTTTAGGTATGTTGATGGTTTTAACCAGTTCACACGCCAAAGAGTTTAAGCAAGATGTCCAAAAACGCTTTGAGTCCTTGCTTCATGAAACAAAGGGCAAAGAAAACTACGATAAGGAATTTAAACAAATGATAGATCTGGGCGAAGGTGTTGTACCCATGGCCATTGAGCATTTTCAAAAAAGCTCAGCACCTTGGCAAGAGAGATGGATCTGTTCGATGGTCCTGGGTCATTTTTCAAACCAGGAATCTAAGAAAGCATTGAAAAAGAGCCTTCATGATCCACTTTTTTTGATTCGTCTGGCCTCACTCAAATCCGTCGCTCAATTGGATGATCCCAAGGTGCTTGGGTGGATTGAAAATGCGCTGGATGATAAGGCCATGGTGGTGAGATCGGAAGCCGTTACGCTGCTTGGTCAAAAAGGTTCTCAAGAATCAATTCAAAAACTTGAAAGAGCATTGTTTGATTCAAAAAACATGCACAAAAATAAAAGTCTTTGGATTCGCGAAAACATCATCGAGGTGTTGGGACAATTGAAGAGCCCAAAAGCGATAGATCCACTTAAAAAAGTTTTGGTGGAAAAAGAAACACACATCAAAAAATTGGCCTGTGAGGCACTTGAAAAGATTGAACCCACAGTTAAGTTAAAAAATAAAGAACCCTGTTGGATTGAGTGGGAAAAGCATCTTGAAAAAAAGGTTTAATTTTTTATATCAATGATTTCAATCAGTGTTTTTTGCTGATTCAGTTTGAATTGAATCTGAAAATGATTGTTTTTTGCCAATTGAGGGCCATCTTTGTTCAAATCAATGTTGGCGTAGAGGACATTCAAAACAAGATCGTCAAATTTTGCATGATCGATGTCATCAAGCATGTCCATGGCTTTGGCACTGTAGTGAAGGGGTAACTGTCTGGGGTTGGGATTCAAGAGCGTGTGTGTGATGCCTGAATATTTTTTTTCCAAACCGACCATTGCGCGCACATCGTAAGCCTTGGTGCTGATCCACCGATCCAATTGGTTAAAGACACGCGTGTAATAAAGAGCAAAAAAAATGGGGATGAATGAAAGGTAAATGGCTGCTTTCAAGATAGGATTTTTCTTTTTTTTGAGCCAAGGAAGTTCATCCAAAGACGAATAAATGTTCGAAGCTGCGCTGGTGTTTTCTTCTTGTAAGGGCTCAGATTGACCATCAGATTTTTCATATTCAATGGGAAAAAGAAACTTAAGCAGTTTGATGATGTCCTGATGGTTCACTTTCCCAAAATGGGTGCTTAAGTGTTTTTCAAGTTCGTCGGCAAATAAACCGGCTGTTGGATAACGATCTTGAGGTTTTTTGGCCAATGCTTTCATCACGAGACTTGAAAGCTCAGTGGAAATTTTAGGATTGACAACATGAGCTGGTGTCACCTCGCCAAGTCTGACGGCTTTAAGCACATCCAAATCATTTTTACCCTTGAAACAGTATTCGTTGGTTAATAATTCCCATAAAACGATGCCGGCTGAAAAGATGTCAGATCTGGGATCAATGTCTTTTCCAAACGCTTGTTCAGGAGACATGAACGAGAATTTTCCTTTCAGCACACCACCTTCATCATGGTTTTTGGCTGCAATTTTGGCGATGCCAAAATCCAAAATTTTAACTTGGCCTGAGAATGAAAGCATGATGTTTTGAACCGAAATGTCTCGATGGATGATTTGCAAATGTCTTCCATACTGGTCTTTCTTTTGGTGAGCGTAATCGAGCCCTCTGAGCACTTGGGTCATGATGTAAATGGCGATGGACACGGGAAAGCCCTTGTTGAACCGATGCACTTTGGACACGATTGATCTGAGGTCTTTTCCGCGAATGTATTCCATGGCCAAAAAATAACTTTGATCAATCAATCCAAAATCATAAACTGGAACAATGTTGGGGTGTTCCAGCATGACACTGACGCTGGCTTCGTGAACCAAAGTGCTGACCAATTCTTTGTTGTTTAGAAATTGTGGAAGTATGCGTTTGATGGCGATGTCCTTGTCTGGCGCTTTTGCAACATGCGCTTGAAAGACCTCAGCCATACCACCGGAGCCTATTTTTGAAACCAATGTGTATTTACCGAAGGTTTTTTTTTCGATTTGCACGCTTACTTTGAGCTCCTGGATTGACTTAGTTGTTGGTCGACTTCATCCAACAATAGAGATTCCTTATAACCTGAACTTTTGGTGTTGTACCATTGATACAATGAACCAGAAAAATCGTTACCAGTTGTGATGACATCGGTTAGGTATTGCTCCTGACTTTCAATTTTTACGAAGGTTCCCTGCTTTGAAGGCTGCACGATGATTTTGTGTTTGTAGCGAATTTTGTAAGGGATTTTGGTGTCACCGTAACCGGAGAACAGTCGATCGGATTTTCCAGTTTGCCAATCCGTAATGATCAAGCCTTGATCTTTTCGTTTGAGTAAAGTGAGGTGGTTGCTGGATTCCAGGGCATGGCTCAGGCTGTCCCAGACCTCTGAAAAGGTGGCATTGAACATGCGTTTTGAAGACATCGATTTGGGTTCATGAACCACGGTTTCTTTGAAGTCTTTGGAGGCGCAATTGAACAACATGAAGGAGGCGAAAAGAAAGAACATTTTATTCATGGGCCGTATTATGTCATTGATTGCAATGAATGACAACCCTGTGTGCTTGACACAGCTCGAGGGGGTTTGTATAGCTTGAATGACGATGACCAAGCAGGACTTAATTGAAAAACTATATGAGCAACATGAAGACGCAAGCCTTTCAAAGGCTGTTTTTCAAGACATGATCGAAAGTTTATTTCATCAACTTGCTTACGCTTTAAAACGAAATCGTAAATTTTCTTTTCCGGGGTTTGGTTCGTTTCGGGTTAAGAAAAGAAAAGCACGCAAAGGAAGAAATCCAAGGACGGGTGAATTGATCAACATCGATTCTTACAAAACAGTGGTTTTTAAAATATCCGACAAGCTTAAACAAAAAATCAATTAATCGGGCCTGAAA
>JAYRVV010000326.1:0-1612 GCA_041918415.1 Bdellovibrionota bacterium
GAAAAATCAAATAGGAAATTATCTGTGACGAAGCGTGATCAGTAATGTTCATGATCTGGAATTTTTAAAAAATTATCTGTGAAAAAATGGAGTAACAAAGCTACTTTCGCCTTTTTAAAAACATCCAAAACGTTAAAATGCCGATTAAGAATCCTCCGATGTGTGCCCACCATGCGATGCCACCTACATTTTTTGGGCCAAGCAGGCTTTGGGCGCCAGATAAAAATTGAAACAAAAACCAAAACACCAAAAACACAAAGGCTGGCAATTGAAAAAAATATGGAAAAATAAAGATAGGCACCATAAGGGTGATCTTAGATTTAGGAAACAAAAGCAAATAGGCACCCATCACACCTGAAATGGCGCCGGATGCCCCAACCATGGGAATGCTTGAGCCTGGTGCAAACAACATTTGTGTGAAAGCTGCACCCACACCGCAAAGAAGATAAAACGAAATGAATCTTAAAAAGCCCATTTTATCTTCAACGTTGTTGCCAAAAATCCATAGGGTCCAAACGTTGCCTATCAAATGGGCAAGATTCGCATGTACAAATGTATGGGTGATCAATGTGTAAGCGGTTTCTAACTTTAAAGGCCATGCGTCTTTAGGTACGAGCGATAGGTGTTTGACCAATTGCAGTTGATCCACTTGAGTGAAAAAATGATTGAAAAATAAAACGATGCATATTAGCACAATCAATTTTGTGGCGAATGAAAACGAGCGCACGTTTAAACTGTCACGAATTGGAAACATCAACGTTTTTTAATTGAAAACATGAGTTTAAGCGATCATTTTGTTTGATGGACCAATTGACTTGGATGTATTAGTGTGACCTTGTGAGAAAAAGCTGTTTTCTTATATGTTTAATTCATTCATTGGGTGCATTTGCTGCGCCACTTCTAATAAAAAATGCAACAATTGTCTCAGCACATCGCATTGGCAAGCAAGAGCCCATGAATGTGCTGATTGAGAAAGGACGCATCAAGCGCATTTCAAACAATATCAATGAAAAAGTTCCAAAGGGTACTTTGCTCATCGAGGGCAAGGGCAAATTTTTAATACCCGGCCTTATCGATGGACATGTTCACTTGCAACCCGTACCTGGTTTTAATGAAAAGCAAATGCAGAAAGTGGGCAAATTAAGGGCACTTCATTACAGACAAATGCCCAAAAGCTTTCTTTATTATGGTTTTACGACAGTGATCGATTTGTCGGTATTGGATTTGGGTTTTATCGAAGAATTTATGCACTTATCCATTCGACCCGATGTGTATCATTGTGCCAACCCTTTGGTGCCCATGGGTGGGTACCCAATGAATCAATTTGCAGGCCCAGATGCTTTAAAGAAATTTCCAAATGCCTTGGGTGAGGGAATTGTCGATGGTCAAAAAATAAAATCCAAAGTGAGTGTAAAACAAGCGATTAAAAATATAAAAAAATCAGGTGGCGTATGCATCAAATCTTATTTTGAACCGGGCTGGGGGAATAACCGTTGGCCTGTATTTTCAAACACAGAAATTCAAGCCATTTTGAAGGAGTCTCAAAGTTATCAATTGCCACTTATTATGCATGCCAATTCACTCTTGGCGTATGAATTGCTTGTGCCTTTAA
>JAYRVV010000327.1:0-3153 GCA_041918415.1 Bdellovibrionota bacterium
CCCCGGAGGTCTGGGTCTCAATCACATATTTGAGATTTTAAAAAATTTAGGCGGACGTCTTACCATGGTTAGTGGAGGTGCCCAAATAAGAAGGTATTTCAACAGGCGAAATGTCGATAGAAGTTTTTTAAAGCATTCCTTAAGAGGCACATGGTGTTTTGCCCGACTACCTATAGGAAATAGAAAATGACCATCGATATCATAGCCGAATTTAAAAACGATACAATTTCTAGGGAAGCAGGAGAAAGGCTTCGCAATCGGATTGTTGACATTCTTAAAATACACCCGCAAGTCGAGATCGACTTTCAAAATAAGATGATCGCAAGCACATCCTTTTTTGATGAGGGCCTTGCCAAGTTGGCGGACCTTTCTTGGGATGAAAAAATGTTTTATGAAAAGATAAAAATTAAAAACATGAACCCAATGGACCTTCAAGTCCTTGAGCATGTGTGCAAATACAGAGGTTTATTTAAGTAAGTTTCTGGCAAATTTGAACAGTTGTAATACGCACACCACCCAACATGAAAGATGAACTACTTTTTAGGTGGGAGTTTGTTGAGCTTTCGCTGCAAAGAGCGTCTGTGGATGTTGAGTTGTTTGGCCGCTTTTGAAATGTTTCCATCGCAATCCTTAAGTACCCGTTGAATATGCTCCCACTCCATTTTTGCAAGCGAAGGGGTCTGGTGCGAAACGCTGGTTGAATAAGAGCTTGAGCTAAAAGCGCGAATGATTTCATCGATGCTGGCCGGTTTACTTAAATAATTTTTCGCGCCCAGTTTCATGCTGGTTACGGCCGTGGCTATGCTTGCATAACCCGTTAAAACCACAATCTCACATTGAGGATGGTGTTGCTTGACCCAAGCTGAGCAAAAATTGAGCAACTTATTCTCCTAAAAGTCACATATATTGAATGACGATTGGCACGGTTTTTGCTGATTAAAGTTTTATGTGCTTCTTAAGAGTTCTGTTTGTGGTCTCATGTTGCTTGTTTGTAAGTTTAGTCTACATCGCTCCTGCTTATTGCAATAGTGATCAGGAAGTAGTTTTAAAAAAAATCAAAGACACTTATATTGAATCATTTTATGATGGTGCTCTTTCAAAAACAGAAGAATTTAATTTATTGAATGCCGTCAGTCAATTAAAGAAATATGTTCTCAATACAAATGAAAAAAGTGAAGCGCAAATCCTTTCGAAAAAAATTAACTCTGTGTTGAACTCCCTTTCAACTTATCAGGACGAAAACGCTTTGGCCCAAAAATATGTGCGACTCAATGTTGGCCATCTTTCAAGACTTATATTTGATGATCGAAATTCTAACTACAGTGCTAAAAGTGTGCACTCGCTTCATCCAAACATCAAATTAGCTAATGATATTGCTGAACTCCTTGAGATGCCAACTCAATATCAAGAGCAATTATTGGAAGTAATTAATGCAAGTCATTTGAACGAATCAGATTTCAGTATGATGAAGTCGATAGTGCATCGATATCAAATTGGAGAGGATATTTCATCAGAGTTATTAGTCCAAAACATGAAACCACTACAAGAATATGTTTATCAATACTTGGACACTAAGGCGAGACGACGTCTACAAAATCTTCTTATTCCATTAATGAGTAAAGGGATGGTATCTCATGAAGTTGCTAAGTCATTTTTTTTTCTTAGCCTTTCTGAAATATTGGAACTTGAAAGAAATCTTACTCTAGCTTTGTTTTACTTTGAAATTCTAACAAGGATGAAGGGGATACTAAACTCGACGTTCCAACCTACTCCTACATCTTATCCCTTTATGCAAGAAGATGGACTAATGATTAATACTTTTGACGTTTCAAACTTTACATTGCATCAAATCTTAAGAGGAAAAGTTCCTCCTAAGAATAGGCACATTGCTATGCAAGCAGAATTTCAGTATTTTTATGAAAAAACTAAAACCCTTTATGCTTGGACTTCAGGGTTTCAATTTGTGCAGAACCTACTAATTCGATTGATTCCAGGAGTAAATGTACTTTTAGATGGATTGACGATCAATGCAATCGTTTCAGATATAGCCAGTGTGGTAACAATATTTACGTTGGGACTTGGATCGCTTTCTAAAATAGGCCTATTGGGTTCCAATGTGATCAATATTCAGCGTTCAATGTTTGTCGTGCAAGCTTGCTTTTCAGCATACTTTTCTGGTTTAGCAGTACTGGAGGCCTCAAAATATTATCAAAATCACGACCAGGGACGCGCGGCAGTATATATTGCTTTTGCCGTTTTTTCAGGACTTGGTATGTCCTCGGCCTATATGAGAAGTCAAAATCGTCCCAACGTATCAACCAAAAAAACTATAGGTAAAAGTAAATTTTACCATAATGAAAATTCTGATACAAAACCAGATATGAACTTTGGCGTAGATCACGAAATTAACGGTTTTCCTACATCAAATGTTTATTCTTTTGGATCGGATATGTCGTATACTCAAAGTAAAATAATTGGAAAATCCCAAAACTGTGTTGCTTGTTCATTTGCATACATTTTGTCACGATATGGTAGGCCAACCTCGTGTTTACCGACCAATGTGGTCCAACATGAAGAATATCTTATGATGTTACGAGAAAGTGGCATTACGGTTGGCGCTTCTGAGCAGATTAATTCTTTATTAAAATCTGAGTTAATTAGAAAAGTCATGAAATGGAATAAAAAAGGAGTGAGCGAGTTTCTGGTTCATATTGAAAGTGAAAAAATTGAAGTCGGTCATGTACTCAATGGGACGATCGTCTTAGAGGAGAGTACAAATCCTGTTCTTTACCTTATTGATAATCAACAAAAGGGATTATACATTAATGCTTCACGATCTACGGAGAAGGATATCTTTAGCTTTTTAAAAGACAAACTCGGGACTGAAATAACAGAGATGTATGTGGAGCCTATTTTAAAAGTTTCTCAATGAAAAACCTTAAATTATCGTAAATATGCATTAATTGTTTGATTTTTAAACCCAACATTTTTTTAAATTTCAATTCCATTTGATGGAAATTAAATTGTAAATTATTTTTTAGGTGGGAGTTTGTTGAGCTTTCGCTGCAAAGAGCGTCTGTGGATGTTGAGTTGTTTGGCCGCTTTTGAAATGTTTCCATCGCAATCCTTAAGTACCCGTTGAATATGCTCCCA
>JAYRVV010000328.1:0-2732 GCA_041918415.1 Bdellovibrionota bacterium
AGCCCTTAAGGACATGCCTTGGGTGCCAAGATCCAGGTATAAGATCATGAGGGCATATTATGAAAAAAGGCATAACTCCATGGCCTTGGACATGATGACCAAAACCGCAGCCACTCAGGTGAATTTAGATTTTCAAAGCGAAAAAGATGCGAGGGAAAAAGTATTTGCAGGTTCAGTTTTGGGTCCCATCATAGCGGCCATGGTGGCCAATTCATGCGTTGAAGAGGGTAAACCCAATGGCTATTGTTCCAAGCGCTTGCTCATTTGGTTAAACACAGACAAAGATCGATCGGGTGTGCCTAAGTTTTTTATTGATGGAACATTTAGTTTTGAAAAATACGTTGATTTTGCATTGGATGTTCCCATGTATTTTGTTTTTAGAGATCAATACATCGATCACACACATCATAACTTCAGGCACTATTATGAAACACAAAGGGATGAAGTGATTCAAAGCGATTGGATCAGTCATCTCACAACACTTTTCCCTGACGTTAGAATCAAAGATCACATTGAGTTTAGAACGACGGATGCAACATGCCCCGACTTAACCATGGCCGTTTGTGCGTTTTGGGTTGGTCTGATGTATGGAGGCATGCTCGATGAGATTAAAAGTGAGTTTAAAAATGTAACAGTTGAGCAAATATTAGATGCGCATTTGGATGTGGCCAAACATGGCCTTAACGGAAGGTTTAAAGACAAAACGGCGCTTGAATGGTCACGCATTGTGCTTCCCATTGCACAAAAGGGTATGGAAAATTTTGAAAAAAACATGAGTTGCAATCGCCAAGCCAAATATCTTGAGCCCTTGATCAGACAAGTTGATATGGGTTTAAGCCCCGCACAGCAAATCATTTCACAATGGCCAGTTTCTTTATGTTCGTCTTGTCCTTGAAAAAAATAAAATACTTTATTCCAAGCTTGCTTTGGATGCTGGTGATATTTGTCTTCTCCACTAATCTTTTCAGTGCATCTCAAACGGGTTCTGTTTTCAACATGGTGATTGAATTTCTTTTTCCAAAATTAAGCATGCATCAAATTGAAACGCTGCATGTTGTTTTTAGAAAGTGCATGCATGTTTTGTCCTATGGATTGCTCTCGTTTTTTTTTCTTTATGGATTTTGCCAGGGGCAAATGAACAGAAAAATTTCAATCAACATGGTTTTGTTCATTGTCGTGTTTTGTGTGTTTTACGCCTGTGTGGATGAATACCATCAAAGCTTTTCGCCCTTAAGGACAGCAAGTCTTTATGATGTGGGTTTTGATGCTTTGGGTTCGGTTTTAGTCCAGCTGCTGTTTTATTTGAAAAATCGATAAGTATTTAATATTAAATAGAATTATACTGTTGCGGTGATTTAAAAAGCATGGTATGACGCGTTAGATGATGAGGGGAAAGAGGATGCCATATCTTTTATTGTTGATTGCATTTTCGTTCAAGCCAGTGTTGGCTTTTCAAAGCAATCCAGACATCATTCGTGTTTTGGTTCGCCTTGAAAATTGCAAAGTTCAAAGCCATGACGTTGAGCTCTGTGAAGTGGCGAGCTTACATGAGCTTCCTTCTTATTTAAAAAGTCTGGGCTTTAAACTTGGTCAGCGCATCAATAAAAAGAATTTTTATGTTTTGAGAAATGAAAAACCAAAACCAGATTTTTCGTTTACAAAAAAAATGCTTTACACCTTACTTGACCAAGTGGATGTGAGGGCACGAACTCCAAGCAAGCTTTATCCCTTAGAATTAAAAACATTGACTGCGGTACAAATTCCACTCAATGATCGCTATTATTACAATGTGCTTTTAAGCGCGACGCGGATTGATCCCAAATTTGCTTATTTTTTTATTTATGCGCCGATTGTTGTGCGAAATAAACTTTTTGATTTTGAAAATGCACCCGTTTCGTATTCGGTGAAAAAAGGACGCGTTTATTTACACAATGAAAGCAAGATCAATTTAAATTGGGGTACTGCGTTTCAAACGGTAGGAAGAGCTGCTCAGGTTGCGAAGAACACGGCACATTTGACTGCTCAAGGTTCGTATGTCATCCCAAAGTCGGCTTTGTTGGCCAGTGCTGCATCGTATGTGCTTAAAACATTAAAAGCCAATGTGCCCATGCCCATGCATCAGTTTTATTCCTCAGAGCCCATGTGGGTCAAAGAGATGGGAAAAGAGACCAAACGGATCTCAGATTTGTTCGCGAATATGGAATATCAACCAGATTATGAAGAAAATAAGGATCCTAAATTTCTAACAGAACAGGAAATTGAAAAAATTTTTCTATCAGAAATTGATAGGTTTAATCATGAAAATTATAAAAAAGATTATGCGACATATTTTATAAGAAATATACAACTAAAAACGATAGAAGATTTACATGATTTTGATCTAAGCTATTTAGAATCAATTTTAAAAACCTGTCGAGAGAAACAATATGAATTAGATTTATGTACAAAGGCACATTACCTGCGTTCGATGTTTGATATAAAATATAATTTCCAAAAGGTTGCGCTGTTTCAGACCTCACTGCAAGAGTACGCCATTGATAAGTATGATGGGAATAATATATATGGCATTAATCTTGCTGGCGAGTTAAGTAAAAATAATTTTTATAGTTTATCTAATCAAGAGTTTAAACAATGCATGGTTGAAATGGATTATAATCTGTGGTTAAACGGGATAAACTTGCGTACATTTTTGCATTCTGAAATGTACAACGATACTGATAAAAGGAATGAAT
>JAYRVV010000329.1:0-7282 GCA_041918415.1 Bdellovibrionota bacterium
AGAGGTAAGGCAACTTTCACAAACGTAAGAGTGTCATTGGCATTGAGGGGCTGTTGAATAATTGCCCAACTTCTTTGTTCTCGCTCACTCGCCATCCTCACGCACCTCTAAAGTGCGCTGTGGTGGCTCGTTCGCTGCGGCCTCGAATTTTGATCAATTCTTTAACAGCCCAAAAACTGTATTTTTCTACATTCCCTTTGAACAGGTCCATGGCCATTTATTGATGAAAATCAAAGACAATGCAACTGTCAAATTGAAAAAATTGTTTCAATTATATTTTTTAATGATTTCAATGACTTCATTGCGATGCTTGGAGGCCATCGCATAATGAATATTGGCGTCTAAAAAGCCCAGTGCAGTGCCAACGTCTAAGCGCTTGCCTTCAAACAAAACGGCATTGAGGCCCTCATGACGGGCCAAATTGACGAGGGCGTCGGTCAGCTGAATTTCGCCCAATTTACCTTTTGGTGTTTGTTCAATGTATTGAAAAATTTTTGCGTTTAACAAATATCGGCCAATGATGGCCATGTTGCTGGGTGAGTCTTTGGGTTCAGGCTTCTCAACCATCGAAGCAACACTGAGCCAGTTGGGGCTAAGTTTTTGTTTTACTTCAATCATGCCATATTTGCGAGAATCTTGAGGGTTGATGGTTTCAACGGCAATGGCACTTTGCTTGTGTTGATTATAGCAATCGATCAATTGCTGTGTGCAGGCCCGCTTTGAATCAACAAGATCATCCGGCAACGCAACAATGAAAGATTCATCTTGTCCGATGAGATCTTTGGCACATCCCACGGCATGTCCCAAGCCTTTTGGTTCGGTTTGATAACAAAGCAAAAAACTGACTTTGTTTTCAAAAGCATTGAGCAAGGGGTATTGATCGATGGACCCCTTCTTTTTTAGCTCATTTTCTACAAAACCATCGGTTTTAAAATGTTCAAAAATGGCTTTTTTTTCGGGGTGTATGATCAGAATTATTTCACGAATCCCAGATTCAACCAGCTCATCAACCACATATTCCAGTGCAGGTTTTGAAAAAATGGGTAACAATTCTTTTGGCACAACCTTAGTGGCTGGTAAAAAGCGAGTGCCTAAACCTGCTGCGGGGATAACGGCTTTTGTGATGGCTTTGTTCAATTGCCTGTCTGTGCCGTTACTTGAGCTTTTCGTTCTTGTTCCTCGAGGTCAGTCTTGCATTCAATGCATTGTGTGGTTTCAGGGCGTGCCTTCAGCCTTTGCTCACTGATCAAGTCACCGCATTCTTCACATATGCCATAGGTGCCATCATCGATGCGTTTTAAGACCGAATTGATTTTCATGATCAGCTTTCGTTCTCGGTCTTTAATCCTCAATAAAAAATTACGTTCGACTTCAGCTGAGGCCTGATCTGACATGTCGGCATACATTTCTTGTGCTTGGGTCATATCGCCCAACGATTCGACGGCTTCTCTGACCAAGGTATCTTTTTTGTCATTTAAAATTTTTCGAAACTCATCCAGTTTCTTTTTCGGTAATTTCTTATTGGACATACTTGTACTCCTTTTTAGGCAAGCAAAAATTGAGCCGCCCTTATAGCTGCAATTCAACTTAAAACTCAACCATTTTATTTTTGTTTGGGTTTATTGACAAGTCTAATGATTGGGTGTTTTTTAGCGCCCACAGTTTAGTAACCCAAATTTGGAGACAAGCATGCTCAAAGAAGGTCAGCCGGTTCCATCGTTTACATTGATTGATGATCATGGACAGAAAATCGACTCTAAGTCATTGAAAGGTAAGCGATATGTGCTTTATTTTTACCCAAAGGATGACACGCCCGGATGCACGCGTGAGGCCTGTGAATTTAAAGATTTATACAAACAGTTTCAAAAAAATGGTGTTGAAGTTTATGGGATTAGCAAGGATGATCAAGAATCGCACCAGGCGTTTAAAACCAAATACAAGCTACCTTTTCAACTGCTGACTGATGAAGAGCTTGAATTGGCGAAAAAATTTGGCGCCTACGGTGAGAAGAACATGTATGGGAAAAAAACGATGGGCGTGATTCGTTCAACTTTTGTCATCAATGAGGAAGGTTTAATTGAAAAGGTTTACAAGGTCAGCAAAGTTGATGAGCACGCCAAAAAAGTTCTTGAGGAACTAAAAAAATAAAGTGCCTAGAATATTTTTGTTGAAGACAATGTCTTTTCTGGTGGAATGAACACCCCTTCGGTGTTTGCAATGTCCACGAAGGCGTTTTCTTTTGGTTTGATTTCTTCCTGATCCATCGTAATGCCGCTTTGAAACAAAAAGGCCAACCTTCTGGCTTCCTTAAGGGTTGAAGCGTCCAGGCCGCATAAACTTTGCAGTTCTTCAACACGCGTGCGACGTATCCACGTCAATGAGGGTATGCCAACCGAAAAAAGTTTTCGAACGTCTTCATTGTTGATGGATGGATTTTGCTTGAGCGCTCTAAAATAATCGACCAAATTTCTGACCGCCAGTTTATAGCCTCTGAGGTTTAAGCCAAAACGTTTTTCAATTTGTTTAAACCCTTCAATGACCACATCTTTCATTTTATCAACGGCATGTTGATCGGTTTCCGAAAGGGCAAGTAAAAGTAGAGATCTAAAAAAGACCATATCTTCATGATGATCCTTCAAGCCAACTTCCTCAATTTTCTTAACCACCACACTGGTCATGATCTCGCAAAGCTCAAGAAGGTCTTTGATGTTTTCGCCACTACGGAGGGCTTTGATGTATCGGCACATGGGGTTTAAATTGTCTCGCATGAGTTCCAGCATGGTGTCGTGCATCTGATGGATGCCAAAATCGCTGGCCTGAAGCGCCGCGGGAATCGAATCGTCGTGTGCACCGATGCTGGCGTTTAATGCCTCATCAATTTCGCCAAACAAGTCGTCGAGGTTGTCGTTGTTGTTAAGGTTGGGGTTTTCAAATGATTTCATTTGATGTGGCTTTAAAAGTTCATCACTCATGTGAATGTCCTTTCATGGTTAAAGGCGTTTTTTGGGGACACAACCACAGTCTTTCGCACATAAGTCCAAACTCTTCCCGGGCGGCCGGGAAGTAAAAAATTTCCACTGGCACATTAGGACAGTCCTTATGTATCACGGTAACTTACATGTGCACCTCGTCAAGTTTTTTTTGCACTTAATCGTGAACGAATCGCCTGAATGGTTCGGCCCAACGAATTTTTCAAGCCAATTTCAATGGCCCAGTTGGGGTATTTTTTAAGAGGAACAAATTCAAGTTCATAGCGTAGCAAGGTTTGGTGGGTGTCGATTTTTTTTAAATGCCACTGACCTTCAAATGTTTTTACCCCTTGGGTGTCCGGGTGTTCGACGAGCTTAAATGCGATGTGGTGCTTTTGTGGATCAAGATCGATGCGACAGTGGTATTTAACATCCGAAATAGGCCAAGGCATGTTCAGGTGTGCCTTGTAAGTCAGCGCGTTGGGTGATTGATCCAAAATAACGAGCGACTGAAACCTGGGCATGAATTCAGGATAATTTTTAAAATCAACGATTGTGCGGTACACATCCTCAATCGAAAAAGACACCTGGCCTTCAATGCTTGCCCTTTGATGGGTCTTGCCCTGCGCTTTTTCAAATGTCATTTTATCTTTTGAAAAGGCAAGGCTAAAGAAAATAAACAAGATCAATGCAAGGTGATGTTGGTTGTGATTAAACATTGCTCTTCGTTTTTGGATCAAGGGCATCTCTTAAAGCATCGCCCACAATGTTTAAGGCCAAAACCAAAAAAAACATGGCTCCTGTGGCTGCGGCCAATTGCCACCATTTGCCTTGAAGTAATTCACCTTTGGCATCGGCGATCATGATGCCCCAGCTGGGTTTTCCCTGAATGCCTAATCCCAGGTAACTTAAAATGGCCTCAGACTTGATGGCATAAATGAATCGAAGTGAAAAATCAATGATGACCAAGTGAAAGACATTGGGTAAAATGTGCTTCAAAATGATTCTGGTGTCACTCGCGCCCAGTACTTTTGCAGCCAGCACATATTCTTTTTCTCTGTGTTTCATGACTTCGGCCCTGATCATGCGACAAATGCTTACCCACGAAGTTAAGCCCACAGCGACGTAAATGGCGGTCATGCCACGGCCCATGACAAAACTGATCGATAAAAGCAAAAGAATCTGGGGGATTGAATCAACCGTACAATACAGCCAGACAATGATGTCATCGACATATTTTCCAAAGTAACCCGCAATCAAGCCCAGCACAACGCCGATGGGTATGGCGATGGCCGACGCGATCAATCCAACCGACAAGGCCACTTGACTGCCGTATAAAACTTTAGCCAAAACAGATCGTCCTAAAAAATCCGTACCCATTAGAAAATCTTTACTGGGAGGTAAAAAGCTTTCACCCAAGCGCGTTTCGTAGCTGGGCAAAAGATTTAAAAAGGACAAACATGCAATGATGAAATAAATCACAACGATCAAAAAGCACAAAAGAACCAAGCGGCTTTTAAAAAGTTGGGTCAATGCATGAATGAAGGGTGATTTGGATTTCATTGCAGTTTGATCCTTGGATCGACCAGGGCGTACAAAATATCTGAAACGAGGTTGCCCATGATGTACAGAACCGAGCCTAAAAATGTGACGGCTTTGATGACCGGCCAGTCGGCGTTGTTGAACGATTCAACAGCGAGGTTACCGATGCCAGGGATTGAAAAAAAATTTTCAAGCAGCAACGATCCCATCAATAAAAAGGGTACGCTGATCACCAATCGGGTGATGATGGGAATCAGCGCATTTGGTAAAACGTGCTTGAGCATTACGATTTTTGTGCTTGCGCCTTTGGCATAGGCTGTTCTGACATAATCTTGTCCAAGCTCTTCCAAAAAAACAGTTCTAAAAAACCTCACATCCACGCCCACGCTTAAGGCGATCCAGATGATCCAAGGTAAAATCAAGTAACGAAGCACGTTTGGAAAATCTTTTTCAAAACCAGAAATGGCAAGCCACGAAATGTTTTTGCTTGATAGCCATTGACCCAGTTCAAATGCGATGAAATATTGACCAAACAAAATGTAGGCCAAACTCGAGATGCTCATGCCCATAACGCTTAAAACCACGATGCTTTGATCGATCAGTGAATTTCTCTTTAGTGCGCAAACCATGGCCAAACCAATCGATAGCAAGGAGCTTATAATAAAAGCTGGCAAAGTGACCGACAATGAAATCAACACACCATCTTTGATCATGGTGATGATGGTTTGTTTGGTATAAAACGACCTTTCAAAGTCAAACGTGATGATTTGTTTTAAAAAGTTTAAAAATTGTAAGTGCAGCGGTAAATCAAGGCCGTACTGGGCTTTGACACGTGCAATTTCCTGGGCGGTGGCGTATTTGCCAACCAAAGAAATGGCTGGGTCGGGTCCGGCCACATGAAACAATAAAAAAGTGATTAAGGCAACGCCAAAAACGATCAGCAGTGCGTATAAAACTTTTCTTAAAATAAAACCAAACATCAGCGTTTATTTTGATCAATGTTGAGGTATTTAAAAAGTCCCGGACTGATGGCGTGACGTTTATGGTTTTTAAGCCAGGGGTGCCTCAATGAAACCGAAATGCGATGGTTAAACAAGACCCAGGGGGTTTGCTCATGAATGATGGTAACCATTTGTTTGATCAGCTCTTGTCTTTTGGGCCCATCGGGTTCATCTTTCATTTGTTCATAAAGCGCGTCGTATTGTGGATGATTTAAATTGGCATGGTTGGGGCCTGGTGAAGCGTTCTTGCTGTAGAGCAGTTGTAAAAAATTTTCCGGATCCGGATAATCTGCGTTCCAAGCGTAGGCATAAAATTGGCCCTGTCTTTTGGCCATGCGATCAGCAAATTGTGTCCATGTACCGACTCGAATGGTGCTTGAATAGCCGATTTGTTTTAAATCCGAGTCGATGGCATCGGCGAATTGACGTGAGTGTGTGCCGGTGTGAATGTCTTGCAAGAGTGGGGGTATGTTTTGTGTGCCAAACTTTTTTTGGTGATGGGCTTTTGCTTTTTCAAACATGGCTTTGGCCTTGTCAAGATCGTAAGTGTTGGGATCTCTCAGGTTAGGATCATAACCAAAAATGTCCGGTGGTATGGGGCCTTGTGCTTGAATGGCGCGGTCGTTGTAAAAAATTTTTAATTTGTCTTTTCTTGAGATGGCCATCGAAATGGCTTTACGTAAAAAGGGATTTTGACCGATCACAGGATCGTCCATGTTAAAGACAAAAAACACAAGATCGGCGCTTGGCGCTTGGCTCATGATCAGGTTTTGTATTTTGTATTGTTCTTGAAGTTCTCCCTTGGCATCAATGACGCTGTCGTAGTTATCTTTGGGGATGCCCGCCACATCTAGGTTTTTTTGTAAAAAATTGAGCCATTCGGTTTGGGGTTCGACGTATGTCCATATGGTGAGCGAATCAACCAGTGGAAGTTTTTTACCCGCATCTTCAAGTAGGTCTTCTTTTTGATCGTCATCGCTGCCTTGTGAGGGGTAAAGGCTGCCCCAATAATTTGGGTTTTTAATAAACTCAAGCTTTTGATTGCGCACCCAATTTTTTAAAACAAATGGACCTGTTCCAACGGGATGGTTGACCAAGTCGTCGCCGTAAGACAAGGCAGCCTCAGGTGCAACGATCATGGTTGGGGCCATGGCAAGGTAGTATAAAAACTGACGGCTTGGCTTTTTAAGTTTAATGATCAGTGTGAGGTCATCAGGTGTTTCAAGTCCACTGACCTGATCTTCGTAGTTGACGTTTGATTTTTCCCATTTTGAACGCAATTCGTCCAGGCCCTCAATCATGTTTTGCAAAACCCACCAATTGTTATGAACGATTTTTGGGTTGGCCAAGCGTTTAAAATTAAACACAATGTCTTTTGATGTCAGTTTGCGTTTCTGGCCTTTAAAGACGGGGTCATCATGAAAATAAACATTGTCTCTGATTTTAAATGTGTAGGTCTTTTGGTCTTTTGAGGCTTCAACGCTGGTTGCGAGCATGGGCTTGATTTGGTAGGGTCTTTGAAGGTAATCGTATTCCATCAGCCCTTCATACAACTGGGCCACTGCGACGTGGGTGTAGAGATCACCGGACATGAGCGGGTCTAGGCCCTTTGGATCAGATGGCGATGAAACAGATAAATGCTTTGTTTGTGGCTTTGATGTTTTGGTGCACGCACAAAAAAGACATAAAAGGCATAAAAGGACAAAAATGGCTTTTTTCATGCCGATTATCGTATCTGTTTTAGGGAATTAGTTCCAAATTTGCATAACA